>NZ_RAWD01000494.1:0-4913 GCF_003612065.1 Corallococcus sp. CA047B | reverse complement strand
GCCCCCCGGGGGTAGGGGCCGGGGGAAGGTGAACGTCAGGCCTGCCCGTCCGTCCTCCCCTGGAAGAAAACCGGGCCCGTCACCCCCACGTGGCGTGGAGGGGACAGGCCCGGAAGGAAGCAGGCGCGGCGGGGGGCTGACTACTGCGCGGTCCAGGCCAGCGTGCCGCTGCACGCGGTGGCACCGAAGCAGCCGATGCGAATCTGATACGTGCCGCCCGCGCCCGCGGGCACGGTGTAGGCCGCGTGGGACAGCGAACCGCACGCGTCGTCGTTGAACGTCACCTGCTGGCCGGCGGCGTTGTACAGGCGCACCACCGTGTCGCCCGTGCCGGACGCGCCCGTCACGCCGCAGCTGCCGAAGGACAGCGACTGGCCGGCGGTGAGCGTCACGTCCGCGTTCGCCGTGTTCTGCTGGGCGTTGGCGGTGTTGCTGACGTCGAAGGCCCTGGAGCCGTTCGCGGGGGAGGTGGTGCCGCCGGACGTCACTTCCCAGGACACGGTGCCGCCGCAGGCGCCGTTCTGGTAGCAGCCGGCGCGAACTTCATAGGTGCCCGCGACGGTGGCGGTGTAGGTGATCTTCGAACCCGTGCCGCCGCACGCGTCGTCGTTGGAGGCGACCTCCGCGCCGGACGGGCCGCGCAGGCGCAGGTACGAGTCGCCGGTGACGGCCGCGTTCGCGACGCCGCAGGTGCCCACGGTGAGCTTCTGGCCGGCGGCGAGCGTCACCGTGCCGTTGACGGTGTTGCGCGTGGCGCTGGCGGTGCTGGACGCGGTGAAGTCGTACTTCGTGGCCGGGGGCGGCGTGCTGTTGCACAGCCGCACGTTGGTCGTGCGCGCGCACAGGTCGCTGATGGCCTGGTTCACGTAGACGATGCCCTCACCGGCGCAGGCCGTCTCCTTGCACGTGTTGACGATGTTGCAGCTTCCGCGCGCCACGTAGTCGTTGTCGCCGAAGACCAGGATGCCGGTCACGGTGTTGTTGACCGTCTCGTACACGCCGGAGCCGGAGTTGCCCGCGAAGGTGTCCGTGGTGGCGATGAAGTAGTCCACGAAGCCGGCGTTGTTCGTGCGCACGGAGCCGCCCGAGTCAATCTTGAACGGGATGCCGCTGCCGCTGCCGATGACGGCCACATTGGCGCCCACCGCCAGGGCCGAGTTGCCGGGACGCACCGGCGCGGGGGTGAAGCGCGGCGCCGCGGAGCGGTCCAGCTTCACGATGGCGAAGTCCACGTAGCGGTCACCCGACTCCTCCAACTGGCGCACCACGATGCTCTTGCAGGAGAAGACGTCCGCGCTGGTGATGGTCTCCATCACGCCGTCGGCGGTGCGGTAGAACTTGAAGACGAAGCGCGTGTCGTCGCACTCGGCCTGGTCCGTGATGCAGTGGCCCGCGGTGAGCACCAGGTCATCGTCGATGAGCGTGCCCGAGCAGAAGGCCGGCGCCGGATCATTCCGGAAGCGCTGGTCGGTGCAGAGGTTCTCGTACTCGTTGAGCGTCGTACCGTCGAGCAACACGTTGTTCGGGTTGCTCGCGTCGATGGACTCCGGGAACAGCAGCGCCACCGTGGACTGCCGGGCCCGGTCCTTCAGCGCCGCGCTGGGGTGGTCGTAGACGTCCTTGCGATCATCGTTGCCGTAGACGACCGGAGCGCTCGACTCGGACAGGGGCGTCTGTTCCGGAGCGCCGGACTCGGCGGCCGGTCCGCAGGCCAGGGCGGTGAGGGTACAGATGAGGGTGCCGAGCAGCTTCGCTCGGAAGGCGGGGACGGACTGGGACATGCGGGGCGGCTCCTGACGGTACGGCGACAGACACAGCAAAGGAATGGGGCGTCACTGTAATACGAAGACCGACCCGTGCGGTCGCATGGCGTCCGCACGGCGGGGGAGGTCGGGTGCGCCTAGTCGGCGTCGGGCGCTTCGAGCCAGGCCAGCGCCTCGGCGCGCGTCTCGAAGGTCTTCGCGGGGATGGTGAGGCCGGCGTTCTTGGTCATGCGCCAGGCCTGGAGGCCGCTGCCGGGGTCCACCACCACGCGCGCGGAGCGAACCATGCCGCGCTGCTGGGCGTACGCGTTCAGGCGCGCCATCTCCCCCACCACCGTGGAGGGCATCACCCGCAGCTTGGACTGGTCCACCAGGGCGGACCACTCCTTCCCGCCGCGCGCGGTGATGTCCTTCTTCAGTTGCTCGACGTAGTCGGCCACGTCCTTCGGCGTCACTTCCGAAGGGTAGATGACCTCGATGATGTCGTGGGGCAGGTGGGCGATTTCAATCTTCATGCGCGGTACGGCTCTCCAGGCGGGGCGCGCCATCCTAGCCGCAGTGCCTGTCGTCGGATACCGGACGCCCGCATTCCCTTGGCCGGGCGGGCACGGAATGTCAGACCTTGCTGGTAGATCCGTCTCTGCCAGCTCGACCGGACCCGGTGCGTCACGACGCGCGCCGACGCAAGGGAGCAGCCGGCAAGGGGGAAGGCCATGCGAACGAAGCTGTATGTCCTGGGCGCGGTGCTGGGCGCCGCGCCCGGCGTGCCGTCCGCGCTGAACGCGCTGGGGGGCACCCCATCACTGGAAACCCGCCCCGGGGCGCGGGGCGCGGGCGGAGACCGGGCGGTGGTGTCCGGCAACCACGCGGTGGTGGCGCCGCTGCCCGTGGAGCAGGCCAGCGCCGACGGGGGCGCCAGCCGGGATGCGGGCACCGGCGGGTCCGGGAACGCGCGGCCCGACGCGCCGGACGCGGGCCTCCGCACCCGCTCCCTGGAGGCGCCGGTCCACCCGTGTGAGCTCATCACCATCGTGCAGGTGCCATGCGACGCGACGCGGGCCACCTGCGAGTACACGTACTGGGAGTGCCCGGAGCAGTCCCACCCGTTGAGGGTGTGAGACGGGCGGCCCGGGGCTCCCTGCTCCCTGCCCGGCCTGTCACCCGGTGACAGGCCGGGGCGGGGGGGAATGCATGTGGGAGCGGACGGGTTGTCCGCGACAGATGAAGGCCAGGGTGCGAGCCGGAGGGGGGATGAGCCCTCACCCGCACGGGCCATCCAGAGGCCATGGAACATGAGTCCTCCGGACCTGCCGCCCGACCCCATGGCCAACCTCAAGGAAGACAGGCTGGAGAAGCTCTTTCCCGGACCCAGCCAGATGGCCGGGCGGATGCGAGCGAAGGACTGGTCGCGGACGCTGCTCGGCCCGGTCGAGCAATGGCCGCAGTCGCTGCGCACGGCCGTGAGCGTGATGCTCGCCGCGCCGGAGCCCGCGCTCATCTACTGGGGCCGCGAGCTCGTGGTGCTCTACAACGACAGCGCGCGGTTCATGCTTGGCACCAAGCACCCGGAGGGGCTCGGGGTGAGCTTCAAGGTGGTGTTCCAGGAGAGCTGGACCATCCTGGGGCCGCTGCTGGAGCGGGTGCTGGACACCGGCGAGGCCGTCCACCACGAGAACCTCCTCGTTCCGCTGGAGCGGTTCGGGTTCATGGAGGACTGCTACTTCACGTTCGCCTTCATCCCCACGCGCGGCGATGACGCCGAGGTGGGCGGCATCTTCATCATCGTGACGGACACGACGGCCCAGGTGCTGGGCGCGCGTCGCCTGTCGCTCGTGCGCGAGCTGTCCCTGCGCACGGCGCTCCGCGAGACCGTGGAGGGCGTCTTCCGCACGGCCGAGGACGTGCTCGGCAAGTCCACCGCGGATGTCCCCTTCTGCCTCTTGTACGAGCTTCGCGCGGAGCGCGCGCGGCTCGTGGCCCACGCGGGGCTCGCGCAGGCCCCCGAGGAGGGGGGCGACCTGGCGGAGGGCCGGGTGTGGCCGCTCGCGGAGGTGGCGAGCTCCCGCCACGAGCAGCTCATCGAACAGCTGCCGGAGCGCTTCGCGACCCTGCTGGGCGAGGGCGCCGGAGGCCAGCTCCCGACGCGCGCGCTGGCGCTGTCGCTCTCCGACGCGGCGGAGCAGGAGTCCCGCCTCGTGCTCGTCGTGGGCCTGAACCCCCGCATCGCGCTGGGAGACGACACCCGCAGCTTCCTGCGGCTGCTCGCGCGGCAGCTCGCCACGAGCATCGAGAGCACCCGCGCCCTGGAGGAGAAGACCCGGCGCGCCGCCCAGCTCGCGGAGCTGGACCGCCAGAAGACCCGGTTCTTCGCCAACGTGAGCCATGAGCTGCGCACGCCGCTGACGCTGATGCTCGGGCCGCTGGAGGATGCCCTCACGGACCTCCGCGAACCCCTGGCGGGCTCCCAGCACCAGCGGGTGGCGCTGGTGCAGCGGGGCGCCGTGCGGCTGCTCAAGCTCGTCAACCAACTGCTGGAGTTCACCCGGCTGGAGACGGGCCGCGCGGGTGCGCGCTTCCAGCCGGTGGACCTGGCGCGGCTCACCCAGGAACTCGCGGGGCACTTCGAATCCGCCGCGCACCGGGCGGGGCTCACGCTGTCGGTGGACTGCGCCTCCCTGGGCGAACCGTTCTGGGTGGACCCCGAGGCGTGGGAGCGCATCGTCTTCAACCTGCTGTCCAACGCCTTCAAGTTCACGCTGGAGGGCGGCCTCACGGTGCGCCTGCGGCGGGAGGGGGACGCCGGGGTGCTCTCCGTGCGGGACACCGGCACGGGCATCCCCCTGGAGGCGCAGCCGCGCCTGTTCCAGCGCTTCTTCCGGGTGGAGGGCGCGCAGGGCCGCAGCTTCGAGGGCAGCGGCATCGGACTGTCGCTGGTCCAGGAGCTGACGAAGCTGCACGGCGGAGAGGTGGGGGTGTGGAGCCGCCCCGGCGAGGGCAGCGAGTTCACGGTGCGCATCCCGCGAGGCCACCACCACCTGCCCTCCGAGCGGCTCGCGAGCGAAAGCTCCACCGTCGCGCGCGATGCCTTCCAGCGCGACAGCTTCGTGCAGGAGGTGGAGGGCTGGATTCCAGAAGTGCCCGGGCCCCTCC
>NZ_RAWD01000493.1:0-4942 GCF_003612065.1 Corallococcus sp. CA047B | reverse complement strand
CCACCCACCCCTACCCTGTGCTCCAACCTGGGAGCCCACGGGTCCACTCCTGGCGAGGACAGTAACCACATCCCGTGCGGGCGGCAGGGGCTCCTTGCCCTTCCGACCTCCTGGCACGAGGACGGGGCCCTCCACCCAACACCCAAGCCTGCCGACGTCAGGCGCCCGTGGACCGCACGACGAGCGTGCGCAGCATGTCCCGGTTCTCCCGCGCCTTGGCGCCGAAGTGGCTGACGATGCCCATGAGCAGCTTGATGCAGGCCTGGGGCTTCTGGGCGAGCAGCTTCTGGAAGTCCGCCGAGCGGATCTCCAGCGCCATCACGTCCGTCTGCGCGGTGGCGGTACACAGCCGCTCCCCCTTCTGCACGAGCGCCAGCTCGCCCAGGGGTTCGCCCACCGTCACCTCGCCCAGGGACACATCCTCGCCTCCGGGATTCCGGGCGCTCAGCCGCACGGTGCCCTCGCCGACAATCAGCAGCGAGTCACCGGCCTTGCCCTCGGAGAACAGCGCTGTCCCCTTCGGGAAGGCACGCGACACGGCCGCCGACGCGAATATGGCGATGCCGGTGTCGGTGAAGCCCTTGAACAGCGGGCAGGCCTTGAGGGTCGTCTCGGGCACGAGAGCCATGAGGGTGTTCCTAACACGCACAACCCGGCGCCGTCAGCGGCTCGCGCGGTGCTCGGAGGCGGTCTCCACGTAGTGGAGGGCGGATTGGATCAGGAACTCGCGCTCGCCCTCGGTGATGGGGCGCTTCACCTTGCCGGGGGAGCCCACCACGAGCGAGCCCGGGGGAATCTTCGTGCCGGGCGTCAGCAGCGTCCCGGCGCCGATGATGCAGTCGTCTCCCACCTCCACCCCGTCCATCAGGATGGCGCCCATGCCCACGAGGACGCGGTGGCCCACGATGCAGCCGTGGAGGATGACCCGGTGGCCCACCGTGCAGTCGTCGCCCACCGTCGTGGAGTCACCCTGGCTGGTGACATGCACCATGGTGAGATCCTGGATGTTGGTGCGCTTGCCGATGCGGATGGAGTTCACATCCCCCCGCAGCACGGAGTTGAACCAGACGGAGGAGTCCTCGCCCAGCTCCACGTCGCCCACCACCTGGGCGGAGTCCTCGACGAAGCAGCTCGGGTGGACGCGGGGGGACACCCCGCGAAACGGCCTCAACGCCATGACGGAACCTCCGGGAAGACGGAAGGAACGGCGGGGTGAAGCGTCAGGCCTCCGCGGGCACGTGCAGCGGCACCGTGAGCTCCACCGGCGGCGGCGCCACCGTGGGGCCCTGGAGCACCGCCACCTGCTTGCCCTGGAGCTGGTTGGGCGTGGCGCGCTCGATGTGGACCGTCACGAAGGAGCCCGCGGGAGCGTCGCCGTCGAAGTTGACGGTGCGGTTCTCCGGCGTGCGCCCGAAGCGCTTGGTGGCGTCGTAGCGCGAGCGGCCCTCGACCATGACCTCCACGTCCAGGCCCACCTGGGACTGGGTGTACTCGCCGCTGATGCGCCGCTGGAGCTTCTGCAGGCGCTCCAGCCGGGCCACCTTCACCTCGTGCGGCACGAGGCCCCACTCCTTCTCGCGCAGCGCGGCGCCCGTCTTGGGGCGCGGGCTGTAGACGAAGGAGAACTGGTTCTCGTACTTCACCTGTTCGGTGAGCTGCATCGTCATCTCGAACTCTTCCTCGGTCTCTCCGGGGAAGCCCACGATGATGTCGGTGGTGACGGCGATGCCGGGGCGCGCGGCTCGCAGCTTCGCGAGCTGAACCAGGTACTGCTCCACGGTGTAGTCGCGGCGCATCATCTTCAGGATGCGATCGCTTCCGCACTGCACGGGCAGGTGGAAGTGCGGGGCGATCTTCGGCTGCACGCGGAACGCTTCGATCAGCTCATCCGACAGGTCATGCGGATGGCTGGTGGTGAAGCGCACGCGCTCGATGCCCGGCACCTCCGCGGTGCGCAGGAGCAGCTGCGCGAAGCTGATGCCGCCCATGTACGAGTTGACGTTCTGACCGATGAGCGTGACTTCGCGCAGGCCCACGCGCGCCAGGTCCGCCACTTCGACGAGCACGTCCGGGAACGCGCGGCTCACCTCGCGGCCACGGGTGTGCGGCACGACGCAGAACGAGCAGACGTTGTCGCAGCCCTTCATCACGGTGACGAACTCGGTCACCTTGCCCCGGGACGTCTCCGCGTCGGCGCGCGGGAAGACGTACTCCTCGGAGTCCACGAAGGCGGTCTCCACCACCCGCTCGCGCGCTTCCTGCACGCGGGTGATGACCTCCGGCAGCTTCGCGATGTTGTCCGGGCCGAAGACGAAGTCCAGGTAGGGCACCTTCTTCAGCAGCTTGTCCTTCTCCTGCTGGGCCACGCAGCCGCCCACGCCCAGGATGGCCCCGCGACTGGCCTTCACCGCGCGGTAGCGCCCGAGCGCGGACAGCATCTTGTCCTCGGCCTTCTCCCGGATGGAGCAGGTGTTGAGGATGATGAGGTCCGCGTTCTCCGGCTCCGGCGTCGGGACGTAGGACATCTTCGACAACGCTTCGCTCATGCGGAGCGAGTCGTTGACGTTCATCTGACAGCCGAAGGTGTGGATGAAGTAGCGCTTCATGGTTGGCCTATAGGGAAAACGGGCCCTTATGCGATGACCGGGCGCGGAATGCAACCGGGCGGACGGGCTGGTTCATCCCCGGCTGAGCACCTTCGTGAGCCGGGTGTGCAGGGCGACCAGGACCGGCTCGTGCTCCCGCAACAGCACCACCGTGTCCGGACCATAGCGCCGGCCCAGGGCCTCCGTGTGCCGCTCCTGCTTCTTCAGCTCGTTCTGGATGCGCTGGCGCAGTGCGTCCACCTCCGCCCCGGAGGTGGCCTCCAGCTCCGTCAGCTTCGACTGGAGCCGCTGCGCGGTCCACCGCCGGCCACCAAAGGCCCGGAGGACGGAGAGCCCCCACTCCACCGTCTTGAGGGTGAGGCCGCTGTCGGTGAGCGCGGCCGTCTGGGCCCGGGCCATGGCCTCCGGGGCAGCGTCCGACTCCACGTGGGACAGGAAGGTCTCCTGGTAGCGGATCAGGCTGTCGAGCAGCGCCTTGTCCACCGGCTGGGAGGCCATGCGCAGGGTGCGGTCGTCGGCGGCGTCGAAGTCCGGGCCGGTCTCCACGTTGGGGACGTCCAAGTAGTCGTCGAAGAGGGACGGAGCCATGGGGGAACCTCGGGGGAAAGGGGGTTCAGGCGGGGACAAGTTGATCCGCGATGCGGGCCAGGTCCGAAACGGACGTGACGACCACCGCCTGGTGACAGTGCTTCTCGTAGGTGAGCATCTCGCTGTCGCCGATGCCCCAGTTGCCGCGGTCCTCGGGGCAGATCCACAAGAGCCGCTTCGCCTTGCGGCGCAGGTCCTTGAGGGCCCACGCGTTGCTCGCGTTGTAGTTGTTCCGGCCGTCGCCAATGATCATCACCGTGGTGCGGCGGGTGATGCTGCCCAGGTGATCGCGGGTGAAGTCCGCCAGCGCGCGGCCGTAGTTGGAGTTCGCGCTCATGGACACCGTGCGACCGGCGGTCGCCGCGTCGATGGCCTCGCTCACGTCCAGGTCCTTGAAGAAGTGGGTCACCTCCCCCACGTCGGACACGAAGACGAACGAGCGCACACGCACGAACAGCGACTGCAGCGTGTGCATGAACAGCAGCATCATCCGCGACGCGTTCCGCACGGAGTCGGAGACGTCGCAGAGGACCACCAACTCCGGGCGCTCGGGCCGGCGCGAGCGGAACTGCGGCACCATGGGGATGCCGTCCCAGGGCATGTTCCGGCGCAGCGTGCGGCGCACGTTGAGGGCGCCCCGGCGGTGCGAGCGCTGCTTGCGGATGAGCCGGCTCTTCAGCTTCTCCGCCATCGTGCGCACGGCGGCCTCCATCTCATCCACCTCCGCCTGGGTGAGCAGGTGGAGCGGCTTCTCCGTGACGGAGTCCGTGCGGCGGCGGATGCGGGCCTCGGACTGGCGCTTCACCTCCTGGCGCGCGGCGTCCTCAATCTTTCGCATCGCAGCCGCCACGTGGCGCGAGACGATCTCGATGCCCTCCGCGCTCAGGCCGCGCGCGTGCAGCTCGTCCTCCATGGACTTCAGGTCGGAGCGCGCCCGCTCCATGCCCGCGCCCGCGAGCAACCGCCGGGTGAAGAACCCTGTCTGGAGCGGGCTCTCCAACTGTCCCAGGTCCAGTTGCAGCGAGGCCTGCCGGAAGATCTGCGCCAGCCGGGCGCGGTCACCCGCGAGGATGGCCTGGGCCAGGGGGGACATCTCCGGCGCGAGCAGGTTCATCTGGTAGATGACCATCTTCAAGAGGTCGCCCTCCAGATAGCCCTCTTCCTCCAACTGCTTCGCCAGCGACTGGTCGATGGCCTCGAACGTGCGGGCGGCGCCGGAGAAGTAGAAGTCGAACGCGCGGCTGAAGGTCTCCACGTCCAGTTCGCGCTTCACGAGCGTGGTGCGCAGCACGGCGCGGAACAGGCTCCGATCCTGGAGGCCCACCTCGGCGGTGGCACGCAGCGCGTCCTGCACCTCGGACGTGCTGACGCGCACGCCGTTCTGGCGGAGGACCTCGGCGAACTCGACGATGCGTGCGTCCATGGCGAGTCCCTTTCCGTGCGCTACCGCTCGAACGACATGACGGCTTCCACGTGGTGCGTCTGGGGGAACATGTCCACCACCTGGAGCGCCACCGGCTTGTAACCGGCCTCCACCAGCCCCGCCGCGTCCCGGGCGAGCGACGCCGGGTCGCACGCCACGTACACCACCCGGCGCACGTTCAACGCGCGCATCCACTTCGCCAGCCCGGGGGCTCCGGCCCGAGGCGGGTCCGCGAGACACACATCGAAGCTCCGCGCTTCCGCCACCAGCCCGTCGCACACCTTGCGAGCGTCACCCTGGATGAAGCGCACGTTGCCCACCCCAC
>NZ_RAWD01000492.1:0-4944 GCF_003612065.1 Corallococcus sp. CA047B | reverse complement strand
GGCCCTGGCGGCGGGGCGGGCCTCCTCCTCGTCGTCGCCATCCTCGTCGTCGTCTTCCTCGTCCGGGGCGATGGCGAGCGCCTTCGCCTGGGGATCCTCGGGCGGGGGCAGGTACGGCACGCCCTGGGCGTGGGAGCGCAGGGTGCCGAGCAGCGTGCGCAAGGGGTCCACGCAGGCGCTCTTGGGCAGCGCGCCCAGGGCGGCGATGAGCGGGTCGCCCATCCGCAAAGCCTCATCAATGGGCTCGCGGTTGCCGACGGCGTTCCACGCCTGCCATTGCGCGTCCTTGAGGCGCGTATGGTGTTCCAATGTCTTGCTCATCATCTTGAGCAACCAGCGCAGGCCGGTGTCCACGAAGATGGGCTTCTTGCCCGGGGGGCCGAAGGCGTCCCAGTTCTCCGTGAGGCTGCGCGACAGGGAGCGGAACAGGACGGGCAGCGCCTTCATGCCGTCCGACACGAAGAGGCCGAAGAGGTAGGGCCCCAGCAGGCGCACGTCGCGCACGCCCGTGCGCAGGAGCGCTTCGGCCGCGCGGGCCGCTTCCGCGTAGGAGCCCTTGGCGACGAGGCCGGTGATGGCCTCCAGGCGCGGATCCGGCCCCTCCGTCTCGTCGATGGGCACGGGCGTGCCGGTGAAGGGGGCGTCGAGCAGGGAGAAGTCGACGGCTTCGATGACCAGCGCCGCGTCACCCATCGATGGCCACCATCTGTCCGGGGGAGACGACCTGGATGACGCCGCCGTAGCTGCACATGCACTTGGAGTTGCTCTCCAGCGCCGGCATGTTGCCGATGAGCACCGTGGGGCAGCCGGGCACCCAGGGCGCCGCGGTGGCGGGGATGCAGGGCATGGGGGTGAGGACGCCCAGGGCCGCCGCGGTGGCCGCGGCCACCATGGGGTTCGCCATGGACGAGCACATGCCGAAGGGCAGCACATTCATGAACGGCTTGTTGTCCATGATGTTCGCCGCCGGGGTCGTGGCCAGCACCTTGTTCGTCGGAAGCACCATCAGCGACGAGGGCGCCACGCCGAAGCTGCATTGCAGCATCGCCCCCATCACGACCTGGACACCCATGTCCTGCCCCTTTCAGCTCGTTGACGACGGGCCATCTTCGCCCGGGTTGCCCGCGCTTTCCAGCAGCCGTCCCCGCAGCGCGGTGAGGGCCTGGAACATCGGGTCCGTCGCTTTGCGGTGCAGCGCGCCGGTGAAGAACTGCGAGGCGCACCACGCGTCGTCGACGGCGCCCTTCTTGCGGTGTGGAAAGAGCGGGAAGAACTCGATCCGGTCGGGCAGGAAGTCCCCACCGAGGAGCATCTCGATGCGCCGCTTGATCTCCTGCTCGCCCTCCGAAGGGGCGGGCTCGTGGCCGGTGAAGGCCAGGAGCACGAAGCGCGAATGGCTGGCGAGCCCCCCGGTGGACACCGGCACCACGCTGGTCCCCATCAGGAAGGGCAGGCCCTCCAGCGCGGCCGTGACCTCCTTCGCCGGGTAGGTGCGGCCGTCGTGCCGGAAGCCCAGCGTGCCGCCGTAGTGGTAGCGGGAGCGGATCCGCGCGAGCAGGACGTGGCCGGGGGGACGCCCCTTGTCGGGAAGCAGCGTGAAGACGCCCACGTCCGTCGGGGCGCCCTGCCCGCTCTGGTTTGGATCCTTCAGCGCCCACGCGCGGCCCGGTACGGGGAAGACGTCCGTGTGCACGTCCGCGTGCGGATCATTCACGCCGCGCGACGACACCAGCACCGCGCCGCCGGCCGCCGCGTCGATGAGGATGTTGGACGAGGGAACGGCCTGGAGGCCGCACTGCTTCACCCACGCGCGCCACGCCTGCGCGTCGTAGGGCTCCTCGGGGTTGCGGAACCAGTGCAGCACGTTGCGCATGGCCCCGATGCGGTGCTTGAGCAACAGGTCGCGCAGGCGCGGCGTGACGCCCAGGGCGCGCAGCGGGGACTCCAGCAGGGGCGCGGGGTTGAGCTCCAGGTCGGCCATCTCCAGGTGCAGGTAGGTGGCGCCCCGGAACAACGTGGCGAAGAGCAGGGCCGGCAGGTGCTGGAGCACCGGGAAGTCCGGCGCCGCGAGTACGTCTCCCGGCGCGAGCCCGAAGGTGAGCATCCCGTCGCCGAGCGCGCCCTTCCAGGCGTCCTCCGCGGTGAGGGGCACGGGGGTGTGCGGCGGATCCACCAGCGGTGAGAAGAGGAGCCCCACCACGTCCCCGGGCTTGTACGTGTGCGAGGTGAAGCCGGGCGCTCCCCCACCCCGGCTCTTGAGCAGGAGTTTTTCGTGGCCCCGGAGGATGGGGAGCTGGTGCGGCTCCGCGGCGATGAAGTCCGGCGCCAGGGCCTCCAGCCGGGTGGCCATGGCGCGAGGGCCCAGGGGTGGCAGGAGCGTGAAGCAGCCGCCCAGCCGCAGCGTGGCCAGCAGCGACACGAGCAGTTCCTGGCCCACGCCGTACACCAGGCACACCTTCGCGCCCGGCTCGACGCCCTGATCCGCCCATTCGCTGGCGCGGCGCGCGGCCAGGTCGTGCAGCGTGCGGAAGCCCACGTTCTGCCAGCCCTGGATGCGCGCGTGGGTGCGGAACGCGGGGCGCTCCAGGGCGACGTGGCGCACCACCAGGTCGTGGAAGAAGTCGTACTGCTGGCCCGGGCGGCTCTTGGGCGGAGGGACGCCCCGGCCCGCGTGGGCCTCCGCGAGCGCGGTGGCGAACCCTTCCGGATCCTCCCAGCTCTCCTGCCACCAGGGCGGCGCGCCGCCTTCGTGCGCGAAGCCCGTGTCCAGTTGCCGGAGGATGTCCTTCACGTCGAAAGGCATGGGTGTCTAGCGCGAGGGAAAGTCGAAGCCGACCTTCACCATGAAGCGGACCTTGGAGCGCATCGAGCTGGTCTCCGGCACGGGCGCCGACTGGGGCCGGGAGTCCGTGCGCCGGAGCGTCTGCTGCGGCGCGCGTTCGATGGACGTGGGGACGACGGCGCGCACCAGCGGGTGGCGGGACTGGAGCGGCGGCACGTGCATGTCCACGTCGCGGCCGAAGAGCCACGCGCCGCAGCGCCAGAGGACGTCGTGGCGCTTCGTGAGGAGCGTCCAGAAGCGGTCGCGCACCTCCGTGGCCTCGAAGAGCAGGGGCGAGGATTCGTGCTCGCGCGCCTCGCCGGGGGACGCGAGCAGGGCGCGCAGTTGCTCGGCGACGCGCTCCACTTCGTTCACGTCGTCGGGCGTCACCGGGGAGCGGCCGGTGAGCTTCGCTTCGTTGCGGCGGAACAGCGCCACGAGCCCCAGACAGTCCCCCACCACGTCGCGGTGGCCCCCTGCCCGGCTGGCCTCCACGTCGGCGGGGGTGAGGAAGGCGGCTTCCGCGAGCGCCTCCGCGGTCTTGAGGAGCTTGCGGCGCAGGTGCTGGGCCCGCTCGAAGAGGGCTCCGAAGGCGCTGGCGCGCATGTCGCGCTGCACCTGCAACGCGGCCCAGGCGAGGCCCTGCGCGAGCAATGGCAGTTCGCGCAGGTGCTCCACGTTGATGCCCGGGAGCGTGGCCACCTCCGCTTCGTGGGCCAGCACGCTGTCCACGCCGCGCTTCGTGTTGTGGAAGGCGAGCGCGATGTTGGAGCGGCACTCCTCCACTGCGCCTTCGAGCGCGCGGGCCGGAGCGAGGAACACGTCATAGCCGGGCTGCGAGCCGACGGCTTCCAGCTCGGCGATATCGTCGGGCCCCAGTCCCGCTATCGCGTGCGGCGCCCCGCCCTGGCCTCCAGCCATGCCAGCGAGGATAGCGGGCACCCCTGGGGGCCACAACCCATCACCCTGCCCCACCGCACGGCGGGCCACCGAGCGTGGGCCGGAAGGCCGACCGACAGGGTTGGGTTTCGCGACGCCGTCAGACGAGGATGAGGTCTTCCTCGTCCTCGCGCGGCAGATAGGCGGCGTCCCTCGCGGCGTCCAGCAGGCGCTGGGTGCGGCGCAGGCGCTCATCGCTCAGGTCGGAGACGAGCATCAGGACCTGCGGGTGGCTGGAGATGAGCGAGTCGAAGTCCTCGCGCGGCAGGCGCAGGAGCGTGGTGTGGCGCGCGGCCTCCACCGTGGCCGTGGCCGGCGTCTTCTGGAGCAGGGAGATCTCTCCGAAGAGGTCCCCTTCCTTCAGGCGCGACAGCACGTGGCCATCCTTGAGCACGTCCACTTCACCGGAGAGGACGACGTAGAGGCCGTCGGTCGCGTCACCCTCGCGGATGATGACGTCGCCGCGCTCCACGTCGCGGGCCCGGAAGCGCTCCACCAGTCCGCGCCGGTCCTTGCGGTTGAAGGGGCGGAACAGCGGGGAGCCGTTCATCACGTTGGTGAGCAGGCGCTCGCGGCAGAACTTCTTGAGGGCCTGGGCCACGGGCGGATGGCTGTGGGAGAGCGTGGCCAGCACCGACGCGGAGATCTCCAGCACCTGCGTGTCGTCGGACGCGGACTCCACGGACGCGGCGCGCGGGGCGCCGGACAGGAGCGCCATCTCTCCGAAGAACGCCCCACCCTCCAGCGTGGCCAGGTCCTGACGGTGGCCGTCGTCCTCGCGGAAGACGCGGACGCTGCCTTCGCAGATGACGTAGAAGGCGTCGCCGTGGCTGCCCTGCGCGAGGATGCGCTCACCGGGTCCGAAGCGGCGCAGCGGGCAGCGTTCGAAGAGCTGGATGAAGGCTTCACGCGGCAGGTCGGAGAAGAGCGGGATGGCCGGCAGCGCGTCCCAGCTTCCGGAGGGACTGGCTTCCTCGGTCAGCTCGTAGACGGGTTCCTCCTCCGGTGCGCCGTCGGCGACGCCGCGCTGGGCCGCGAGCTCCACCGCGTGCAGCAGCGAGTCCGCTTCAATCTCCAGCTCCGTGAAGCTGGAGACGCGCAGGGACGCGCGCCAGGGTTCGGGAGTCCCGGCGGTGGTGGACACGACCGTGGCGCCGGCGGCGGGCGTGGAGGGGGCATCGGTG
>NZ_RAWD01000491.1:0-4946 GCF_003612065.1 Corallococcus sp. CA047B | reverse complement strand
GGGGATGGTGGGCGGCGGCGGTGGCGGCGGCCTGGGCTTCGGCCCTCATCGGAGGCGCTCCGCCTGGAAGCCGGAGACCAGGGTCTCGAAGTCGGCCATGCGCGCGTCGGCCTGGCCCACGGGGGACACGTAGCTGAAGTCGAAGACGCAGTTGTCCTTCTTGAGGACGACCAGCTCCAGCGACACGGGGACGCCGTCGAGCTTGGCGACGTAGCGGCTGCGCAGGGCCTCGCGGCCGTCCAGGGTGAAGGTGCGCTGGCCCAGGTCCTGGCGTTCGGTGAAGCCCATCAGCAGGTGCTTCGTGAGGACGTTGAGGGCCGGGTCGTCGTGGTCCTTGCAGGTGGCGTTGGTGGCGATGACGCGGCCGGTTTCACCGCGCTCCACGAAGGCCAGGTCATTGTCGTCGAACGAGGCGCGTTGCCAGACGTCGTTGGACAGGGTGCCGACGCGATACTTCACGTCCTTCTTCTGGAGCACCGAGTCCTCGAACGTCGCGCGGTGGCACCCCGCGCACAGGGCAGACAGCACGAGCGTCAGCAGCATCCGCGACATGGCACCATTCGTTCGTCCCGAGGGCTCCCGGTGGGACGGCGCTCGTCATGGTGCAGGCCCGGCACGTCCGCAAGAACTTCGTCCGGGCAAACGTCGACTACAGCGCCTCCCGCATCCAGCGGGCCCCTGTCGCCCTGGAAGGACTCCTGGCAGGGGACTCACGCGTTCGTGGGGGCACGAAGCAGACACGGCGACGCGGAGGCGTATTCCAGGGAGACGCAGGGTGACGCTCTCCCGCCGTATCCCCGGTCGGACGCAGGGAGCCGGGCCCGTGGGGGAGTGCCTGCGAACAGGGGCAGGACGCATGTTCAGCCGGGAGTCCCCAGGGGATTCTCACGAGGAGGATTCGATGGACGGCGGACTGGCGGTATTTGGATTCGGGCTGTTCCTGCTATCGATTGCCAACCTGTACGCGCGCATTTCGTACTGGCTGGCGTGGCCGCTGTTGCTCGTGTCGATGGTGGCGATGGGCATGGCCTTCAGCGAGTCGAAGCAGCGCGACACGGTGCCGCTGGGCGTGGCCGCGGTGCTGGGGGTGCTGGGCATCGTCGCGCTGGCGACGGGCACGGCGTGGTGGCTGACGCTGGGGGTGTTCCTGTTCGCGGTGGCGTTCGGCCTGCTGTGGGCGGAGTTCCGCTACGAGTACTTCGGGAACGTCACGCGGGAGCAGGTTCCCCATCAGGCGAAGCGCGGGCCCATTCACTGGCCCTGGAACCGACGGCACGTGCGCTAGGCCGCGGGCGCGTCTGTGTTCACCTGGCCTGCGTGAACGGTGAGCCAGAGGGAATCACTGGCGGCGGCGGCCCGGACGAGCCCCGCGTCAGTGGTGGTGAGGAAGACCTGCGCGCCGCTCTGGGCCAGGTAGCCCATGAGGTAGGCATTGCGCTCCGGATCCAGCTCGCTGGAGACGTCATCCAGCAGGAGCAGGGGGAGGAAGCCCATGGCGGATTCCAGGTTTTCGATTTCAGCGATCTTCCAGCCGAGCACCAGGGCGCGCTGCTGGCCCTGGCTCGCGTAGGCGCGGGCGCTGCGTCCCCCGAGCGTCACGGAGACGTCATCCACGTGCGGGCCCACGGAGGTGAAGCCGCGGTCCAGGTCCCGGCGCAGGCGGGAGGCCAGGGCTTCGCGCAGGGCGCCCGCGAGGGCGGCCTCGTCGGCCTGGGCGAAGTCGGCGCCGATGTGCGCGGGGTGGTAGCCGTAGACGGCGGGGTCGGCGGTGCGTCCGATGGAGGCGAAGGTGGCCTGGGCGCGCGGGGCGAGCTCGGCCATCAGCGCGCGGCGGCGGACGTAGAGGCGGGCGCCCGCGCGGGCGAGGGTCTCGTCGTAGGCGTCCAGGTACGCGGCATCGACGGTGGCGCCCTCGCGGAGCAGGCGGTTGCGGTTCTTGAGGGCGCGGGCGTACTCGCGGCTCTCCCGGAGGAAGGCGGGGAAGCGGTTGAACACGGCGCGGTCGAGGAACGCACGGCGCGAGTCGGGGCCGCCCTTGATGACCTCCAGGTCGTCGGGGGTGAAGGCGACGACGGAGACGCCGCCGAAGTAGTCCTCCAGGCTGGAGGCCTTCTTGCCGTCCACGAGGGCCTGGCGGGTGCCGCCGCCGACCTCGACGGAGATCTCGCGCTCGGCGCCCTTGAGGAGGAAGCGGCCGGTGACTCGGGCGGATTGGGAGCCCCAGCGGACGAGCTCGGAGAGGCGGCCGGCGCGCAGGGGCTTGAGGGTGGCGAGGAAGTAGAGCGCCTCCAGGAGGTTGGTCTTCCCCTGCCCGTTCTGCCCCACGGCGATGGTCGCGTGGAGGCTGGGCGTGAGTTGCACGCCTGGGAGGTTGCGGAAGTCCTGGACCTGGAGGGAGAGGAGGCGCACAGCGTCACCGGAAGGGGGGCCCTTCGTACTACAGATGCGGCGGCCGGCCAGTGCCGTGATGCGATGTGCCCCGCTGGTTGGTGGGCGCGGGTGGAGGCGGGCTGCTGGCTCACGGCATCCACTGGCTCCGGGTGGCCTGGATGCGCGGTGCGAGAAACTGCTCCAGTTTCTCATCCGACCAAGTCCCCCCCGGGAAAACGTGCCAGGCCCCCACCGCCGACAAATCTTCCACCGACAACATGAACGCCCGATGAAGCGCTGCGACGATTCGGATGCGGCTGTTGAATGCACCGCTTGGTGGCTGCCTTCTCAGCCACTTCAACATCTCAACCATACCACTTCCGTTAGCAACTCTCTCCCGAAGGCCTCTAACGACAGACTCATCAATATCAATATTCATGCCCTTATCTCTCAAACAAGACCTGAATGAACTCGTATGCACCTGGACGTCCCTTCGTGCTCAGGACCTTCGCCCTCGAGAAGCCATGATCCTTCGCTCGACGCGCCGTCCAGGCCCGCTGGACCGCATCCTCCAAATGAGTGCCCTGGCTCACAAGTCTATTGACCTCACCGAGATTATCTCCGTAGCGCCAGGTGCCACGAATCGCTCGAACCCGCCCACCAAAGTGCGCCATCATTCCACGAAACAATTCAGTCCCGCGTATCGTGCTGCCCGCCGGAGCATCGATCATCAGATCAACAACGCCGTCCTTGTCGATGGTGGCAAAGATGCCGTTTCCTTCGCTTCCCATCCGGGAATATTCGTTGGAAAGGCCCTGTCCGCTCCCTGACAGGGAGTCGCTGCTCTCGTGCCCATGCCGTCCATTCTCTATGGACGAAGACAGGACGTAGAGTCCTCCTACCCCCGACCCGACAGATGAAGCCATCTGCCCCACCGGCACCGCGATTCGCTCCAGCACCAGCGCGCCTTCGGCGGAGAGGGACAGCACCGGCACCATGGACTCAACGCCGCCCATCGCCGCGGTCACCGTTCCTGTCGTGCCCTTGGCGACACCACCGCAGGCATAGAGCGTCGTCACCAGCTTCGCGACAGCCTGTATCTGCTCCCCGCGTGTCATGTACGTGAAGCACTCCAGGTACTCAGGAGAAGCCGCGATGAGCGCGGCGATGCCCTCCGGGAGATGCCGGAGCGAGAGGAGGCTGTCCGTCGGGGCGGAGAAGAACTTCCCGATGGCCATGGCCAATTCAAAGAAGGCCTCCCCGGCTCCGTCCAGGGAACGATTGATGACGTCCGCGTCGTCGTACACCTCGACGACGAACGAACTGAACACCGGCTGGAGGTGCTCGTCCGCCGGTCGGAACACGCCACCGGTATCGAGGTAGAAGCGTCCCAGTTCGAAGCCGAGCGCGCCAAACACGCCATTCTTCCACTGCACCGGGGCCACGCGCTGCTGCGTGCGTCCCGTCATCACCCACGCGAGATACCCATCGGGACGCAACACCACGGCCCGATTGAAGCGAGCCACCCGTCGTAGCAACTCTTCCCTCGACACGGCGCCGCCTTCCAACACCTCACGCAGCAGGAGGCTGGTTGCCATGCGCGGTGGGAAATTTCCCGGTGACACAGGCCTCTTCAGCAACACCGCCAGCAGCCGCGCCGCCTGCCTCGGAGTCAGGGCGGATGCACGCAAGGGCATTTCGTCCCCGGGCTCCAGGCCCGCGAGCACCAGCAGGCGCTCGAATGCGTCTGCCTCCTCGGCGCCGCTACCCACTGCGCGGGCAACGACGTCGGACCGGGCAACGCGGGCTGCTTCCGTGCCTTGGGGTCGCTCGCTCCGGTGGCGCCGCAGTCGCGACGGCGCCTCGGGTGCGAATGTCTGGGACACGTCATCCTGCGTGTTGCGAGGCACGGACGAAGGGCTCCCGCGTGAGCCGTCCCTCAGGATGCGAGCATGCCCGGACAGGGGTCGCACGGAGCTACAGCCCGTGACGAGCAGGACCGCGCTCAACACCCACATTTCAACGCGCATTGTCCACCCCCAATCCGAAGGACGCATAGGCTCCCGGACGCAGCGCCCCGCCCGCGTCCGGGAACAGCAGCGTTCCGCCCTGCCCCAGTGCGTAGACCTTCCCCGCGAAGCGCCAGCGCAGTTCCCCGGACACCAGATAGCGGGCCCCTGCTTGGCCCAGGCCCACCGCGAGCGCACTGACGGCGAGTTCGAGGCTCCGGTCGACAAGCTGCAGGGCGAGCCGCCCATCCGCATCCACGCGTCCCCAGGTGAAGACCTCCACGGCCCCAGAAAGACTCAGGTGTCGCTGCACCAGTCCGCCCAGTCGCTCCGCGTCCCAACCCACATTCGCCTCGGCATAGACAGAGGCGCCATCAGGAAACGAGGCTCTCGCCAATGGCAACTCGGAGTGCCCCGCAGCGCGAAATCGCGCCAGCTCGTAATCCGGCCCAAAGTAGCCCTGACGGAAACCTCCATGCTGTCGCCGCGCCTCCAATCGCAGGCGTGCGTTCAGGGTCAGCGTCTCCGCGTCGGCGCCCACACCCGCCACCGCGCCCCACGCACCGC
>NZ_RAWD01000490.1:0-5019 GCF_003612065.1 Corallococcus sp. CA047B | reverse complement strand
AGCGCGGGGGGTGGCGGCGGCCGGGGGCGCCTCCGGGGAAGGCTCCGAGCCGGTGCCGGACCCGGACGGGGTGCCGGTGGCGCCGGGCTTGAAGGCCTCCTCGACGGTGGTCTCGACGCGGCGCACGGCGGTCTCGATCTTCTCCGCGGCGGTCTTGGTGGTGGCGGCGGCCCAGGTGCGCAGCTGTTCCAGGCCTTCCTTCACCTTGGCCTGCTTCTCCGGGTCCTTCACTTCCTTGAGGAGACGCTCGGCCTCACCGCGGAGGTCGTCCGTGGTGCGCTTGAGGTCCTCGCCGGTGCGCTTGAGGAAGTCCATCAACTGCCTGTCCCACTTCTCGGCCATGACCCGTCTCCTCCGCTCTGGCTGCCTGAACCCATCCAACTGCACGTCCGACAGGAGCGCAAAGCCTTCCGCCCTGTCCAGACGCAGACGGCGGGATGCGCCATCGATTGCCTTGTGACGTTGCGTCAGCCACCCTGTCTGGCTGCAAGCGGGTGCCCGCGCGACAGTCCACTGCCAGACACGTTAAGGTGCATGCCCTCTGCCGGAAAGCCGCCATCGCGCGGTTCCGGTGCTGGAGCTTCTCCCTATGTCGCGGTCCATCCGAGCGGTCTGGTCGCTCGTCGTGCTCACGTCCCTGGTGTCGCTGTCCGCCTGTAGCTCCAATGACCCGGAGACGACGGGGCCGGTGTTGCCGGCGGTCACGCTGCACGCGGCGACGGTGGGTGCGCCCTTCGAACAGGTGTTGACCGCGACCGGGGGCACGCCGCCCCTCACCTATTCGGTGGGCGCGCTGCCGCCGGGCTTCTCCTTCTATGGAGACACCGGGAGGCTGGTGGGGCCCGCGACGCAGGCGGGTGAATGGACGCTGACGGTGGGCGTGCGCGACGCGAAGGGCGCCCAGCAGACGCGGGCCTACTCGCTGCGCGCGTGGGAGGCGCCGGCCATCGCCACCGTGTCGCCGCTGCCGCCCGGGACGGCGGGCAGCGCCTACACCTTCACCTTCACGTCCACCGGCGGGGCGCCCCCGCTGACCTGGTCGCAGGCGGGCGGCGCGCTGCCGCCGGGGCTGGAGCTGTCCGAAGAGGGCGTGCTGACGGGCACGCCGCAGAATCCCGCGCTGTATGAGTTCACGCTCCAGGTGAAGGACGCCAACAGCGTCCAGGCCACCGCCGTGCTGCGGCTGCCCCTGCGCACCCCGAACGGCGACCTGCCGGACGGCGGTCCGGTGACGGATGCCGGGACGACGACGGACGGGGGGACGAAGACGGATGGCGGGACGACGGATGCCGGCCCGGCGACGGCGGTGCCCCTGAAGGTGGGCAACTGGAACATCGAGTGGTTCGGGGACACGACGCCCGGCAACGGCCCGGACGACGAGGCCCTGCAGCTGGCCAACGTGACGGCGGTCCTCGCGGACGCGGGCGCGGACATCTGGGGGGTGGCGGAGATCGTGGACGAGGCCCAGTTCAACGCCCTGAAGGCGGGGCTGCCCGGCTACGACGGCTTCCTCGCCAGCGACTCCGTGCGGGTGGGCGGCGAGTACTACTACTACAGCGCGGCGGACCAGAAGGTGGGCGTGCTGTTCAAGACGGACGCGGTGCAGGTGCTGGCGGCGAACGTCGTGCTGTCCTCGTGCTCCAGCAACTTCGCTGGCCGGCCGCCGCTGCGCGTGGACCTGCGCGTGACGCGGGGCTCCACGAAGGTGGACCTGACGCTGATGGTGCTGCACATGAAGGCGTTCGCGGATTCGGACGCGTACGCCCGGCGGCAGGGCGCGTCGGTGTGCCTCAAGAACTACCTGGACTCGAACCTGCCCACGCAGAATGTGTTGGTGGTGGGGGACTGGAACGACGACGTGGACACGTCCATCTACGTGACGAACCCGTCGCCGTACCAGAACCTGGTGAGCGACCCGACGCGCTACAAGTTCCTCACGCAATCGCTGTCGGAGGCGGGGGTGCGCTCCACGGTGAGCAACACCCAGTTCATCGACCATCAGCTGGTGACGAACGAGCTGGTGCCGTACCACGTGGCGGACTCCACGGTGGTGCTCAGGCCGACCATCACCAACTACAAGGGCACCACGTCCGACCACTACCCCATCCTCAGCCGCTTCGACTTCGGCACGCTGGCGCAGGCGCGCAGCGTGACGGTCACGGCGCCCAACGGTGGCGAGACGCTGGCGGCGGGCAGCACGTTCGACATCACCTGGACGTCGAGCAGCGTGACGCAGGTGAACGTGCAGTACTCGTTGGACGGCACGGTGTGGCGCGACGTGGCGACGAACCTGTCGGCGGCGAGCGGGCGCTACACGTGGACGGTGCCGAGCGAGTCCTCGACCACGGCGCGGGTGCGGGTGGCGGACGCGACGCGCGCCGACGTGGCGGACCTGAGTGACGGGACGTTCACGATGACGCGGCCGACGCAGCAGGTGTTCATCAACGAGTACCTGGCGCAGCCGGACAACGTCTCGGGCGGGACGACGCCGGACTACGACCAGCAGTTCGTGGAGCTCTACAACGCGGGGCCGGGGTCGGTGGACCTGAGTGGCTGGAAGATCCACGACGCGAAGTCGTATTCGGGCGCGGATGCGGCGCGGCACACGTTCACGACGGGCACGGTGCTGCCGGCGGGCAAGGGGTACGTGGTGTATTCGGGTGTCACGGCGCTGCCGCAGGGCGCGACGTACGCGACGGTGTCCAACGGGGGCCAGGGTCTGAGATTCGACCGGGGCATCAACCAGAGCGGCGCGGGCGACACGGTGTACCTGGTGCGCGCGGACGGCACGGTGCAGGACAGCCACTCGTATGCGAGTCCGCCCATGGATGTGTATCAGGGCTATTCGTTCAACCGGAAGCCTGACGCGAGCGCCACGGGGACCTGGGACTACGGCTACAGCGTAGGCTCCCTCTTCGCGACGCCAGGACGCAGGGCGAACGGCACCGCGTTCTGACGGATCCGCGAGGCACGACTTCCACCTGGGGATCTGCTTGGGTGGAAGCATGACTTCGCGACCCCGTGCCTCAAGCGCGGCCCCCGTGTGGATGCGCATCACGGCCACTTTGATGTGCTTGCTGCTGTCGGCCTGTGGAACGGCGCGGGGGGCGGTGGCTCCAGTTCCGGAGGAGCTTCCGCGACTCGTGCTGCTGCTGCGGGAGTCACCGGACGGGAGCTTCACGCAGGAGTGGCGGCCCGCTGAGGCGTCCGAGCTTGCCCGCTACGTGAAGGCGGATGAGGGCCGGCGCATCGTGCGGACCGCGCGCTCCGTGCGGGACTGCGATGCGGAGCATCTGGAGTGCATGCGGGAATGCCTCAGCCGCCCGCTGCCTCGCGGGTACGGACATGCTAGCAATCCGCGCGGCAAGGCGGACTACTGCAACAACCGGTGTCGTCAGCCCTACCTGGACTGCGCTGAACTGGAGAAGCTCCGGCCCCAGAAATTGTCCTCGATTGAGGAGGTCTCGGACTGGGTGAGCCGCCACCGCGAATCGCTTCTCGTCGGTAGCGTGGTTGTCATCGCGGGTGTTGTCTTCGTCGTCGTGTCTGCGGGTGCGGGGTTGGTCGTCCTGGCACCCGCGCTGCTCCTGACGGACTCCGGAGGCGATCTTTCACATCCTCTTGCAGGGGTTCTTCCATGACGAGGCTCTTTGACCAGATCGAAGTGCTCGGGCGAATCGCACTCGATGATGCCCCAGCCACTCCCGGGAGCGAGGAAGCACTCAAGGCGGCCGCGACCGCCATCCGCTTCATCGAGACGTCCGGACAGACCTACGACTTCGAGGACTACGTCCAGAGCCTCGAAGCGTACGCTCCCCCCCTCGCCATCGGTCGCTTCGCCACCCGGGAGGAGGCAGAGGCGGGAATGAGAGCTTGGAGACGGCCTCCCGCGGTGGCGTTCGTACTGATCGCGGACACCTACCACTCCGCCATGTACGTCCCCTCCACCGGGAAGACCCATCTGGTCTCGCTTCCCATCATCCTGGAGCATTACCTCGCGGACATGGCGAACGACGGACCCAAGCCTTCGGGTCTGTCATTCGATTCCAGGGCCGAAGCGGAGGCCTGGCTCCACCAGCAGCCCACGCCCCCGCAGCAGGTCGTCATCCTGATTGCCGGCGCCCCGTACCTGGCCGCCTACCACCACCGCATCGACTACCGCGTCCTGTATCCCCTGCCCCCGCCCACGCCTCCTGCGTCGGAGGCGTGAGCACCGGGAGCGCGATTACAGACGGATCTGCAGGCGCACGCCGGGCTGGATCCAGACGTGGAGCGACTTCGCGTCGCTGGGGACGTCGATGCTGTTCTCCGACTCCTCGAACACCTGCGTGGTCAACTTCGAGTACTGCCCCAGCGAGGCCGAGATGTACGGCCCCACCGCGATGGAGCGGGTGAGCTGGAAGTCCAAGCCGAAGTGCGCGTGTCCCAGGTCGAACCCCTGCAGGCCCAGCTTCGCGAGCGTCGGATCATCCCCCACCTTCATGGAGCCGGACTCGTAGCCCACGCCCACGCCCAGCCAGGGGCTCACGAACCCTTCCGGCGCGAAGTGGTAGTCCAGGTCCACGCCGAAGCGCAGCACCCGGCTCGAGCACTCCACATCCTCGGTGCAGCCGTCGGGCTTCGCGATGCCGTACTGGAAATAACCCCCCAGGGAGAGGTGCCGGTTGAAGAAGTAGGAGAGGTCCACCTGCGGCGCCACCGTGTTGCCAAACGTCTTGGACAGCGAGGTGTCCTCCACCGCGTCACCCACGGGAATGCCGTACGCCGCGCGCACGCCCAGCGCCAGCCCGGAACCCGAGGACGCTTCCTGCGCCACCGCGGGCACCGCCAACAGCGAAAGGGACATCACCAGCGAGGGGATGAGGGGTCGAGCAGTCATGTCGTTCACCGGAGAAAGAAGCCGTCGTCGGACGGCGGGTGGATGCGTCGCCGCTGCGCATTTGCAAGGGCACGGCCACCCGCGTCCAGGGCCTTACACCCAGGCGTCTATTTCCGCATCGCCCGCGAGGGGAATCGCCC
>NZ_RAWD01000048.1:0-37013 GCF_003612065.1 Corallococcus sp. CA047B | reverse complement strand
CCACCGTGCTGCCCGTCCCCCCCGCCGTGCTGCCCGTCCCTGCTGCCTGGAGCCTTAGCATTCGCCGTGCCGACGCCCTTCCACGGGATATTCCCCTGGAACTTCAGCCACTTGAGTCCCAATGCCCTGCCGGACCAGGGGCGCTGTGAGCCCAGAGCCGGAAAAAACTCCTGACCCTCCAGGGCCCCGGCCTAACGTGTGACAGCCTTGTTGACGGGATGATGGAGGAACCCGTGCGCCTTCCGGTCGTCGTCACACTGCTCAGCCTGGTCGCCTGCTCCGAATCCGCTGAAGGGCCCACCCCGAAGCTCGAGGGCCTCATCAATCCGCTCCAGCGGCTCATCACCCCCGCGCGCGTCTGCAACGCGGGTGGCGGTGAACGCGGATGGCGTCTGGAGATCGTGGGCACGGGCTTCAACCCCCTTCCCCGTGACGCGCTCACCGACACGCCCTCCGTGGAGCTGCCCCAGGTGACCCTGAGCGGTCCGAGCGACTACACGCTCCCCGCCGACCACCTCTTCTTCGCGCGCTCGGAGCTGATGCGGATGGACCTGCCCAGCCGCGACAGCACCCCTTCGAGCCAGCTCGCGCCCGGCGCCTATACCGTCGCCGTGACGAACCCCCTGGGCGGGACCTCCGAACTCGAGGACGGCCTGCGCGTCGTACCCGCGCCCACGCTCACGAGCATCACCGCGCCCCAGGGCTTCTCCTACGGTGGCGGCAGTCCCCTCGTCATTGAAGGCAGTGGTTTCCGCTCGGACGCATTGCCCCTCATCACCCTGCACCGCGAGGGCGAAGAGGACCAGCCGCTCTTCAGCATCACCGTCGTCTCCGACACGCGCATCGAAACCGAGGTCCCTCCCGCGACGCCCGAGGGCACCTACGACCTGGTCCTCACCAACCCCGAGGGCTGCGCCGTCAGCCGGCCCCAGGCGCTCACCGTCGCCTATCCGAAGCTGGGACTCCTCGCGCTGTCACCCCGGAGCGGCCCCGGCAGCAGCGACACGGCCATCACCCTCGACAACACCCGGTCCGGGGACCAGCGCCCGTTCTCCCCCGGCATCCAGGACGTGTACCTGGTCGCGCCCGTGAAGACGGACCCCACCCAGCGCGTGAACATCCCCCTGCGCGAAGTGACGGTCCTGTCCGAATCCCAGCTCACCGCCACCGTGCCCACCTGCGCGGGCTTTGATCCGCCGCCCATCACGGATCCGCGGTGCCACGGAGGCATCGTGCCCGGCGGCCCGTACGCGCTCATCGTGGTGGACCCCAGCGGCGCGGTGGGCCTGGTGCCCGAGTCCGCGGGCTTCACCGTCTCCGCCTCCCTCCTCAACGACGCCCCCACCCCATGAACGCCTTCGCCCTGCTCGCGTTCGCGGCGCTGGCCGCCGCACCGTCCCCGTCCCCCAAGGACAAGGAAGGCCCCCTCTTCATCGCGCCCAAGGTGGGCTTCATCAAGACCACCACGTCGCTGGACGGCGACCTCTATCTGGCGGGCGAGGTGGGCTATCTCACGCCCCTGCTCCAGCGGCGCCTCGCGGTGGTGCTGGAGGTGAACTACCACCGGCCCTCCACGTCGGGGACGATGCGCGGGCCCCAACTGGACAACCTGGGCCAGGCCGTGGAGCGCCCCTACACGCTCGCCGAGCGCGAGGTCGCCCTCCAGCTGTCCGCCGTGTTCCGCTTTCCCCGGGGGCTGGGACCGCTCACGCCCTACGTGGGCGCGGGCCCGGGCCTGTACCTGCACCGCGCGACGGTGGAGGTGTTCGACAGCACCGCGTCGGAGAGCGGCGGTGGGCTCGGCTTCCAGGCGCTCGCGGGCGCGGAGCTTCCGCTGGGTCCCGGGGGCGCGTTCCTGGAGGCGCACTACCACTTCGCCCCCGTGAACTTCCTCACCACCGGGGATGTGAACACCGGCGGGGTGCTGGCGGCGGTGGGCTACCGCCTGCGGTTGTAGTCAGGCGCGGACGCGCGTCAGGCGCGGCCCACCGGCGGACGCAACATGCGCAGCAGGTGCTGGGCCAGCAGATCCCTCACGGCCTGGAGCAGCGAGCCCATCAGGTGGTGCAGCGCCTCCGCGGTGTCGCCGTGCGCTTCCCGCACGCGCTCGGAGCGGCCGTCGAAGATGCGCAGCCGGCCGGGCACCAGCGAGATGACCGGCAGCGACGGGTGGCGCTTGCGCAGGAGGCCCAGGAACAACGGGTGGTCCTCGTCCGGGCGGCGCAGGTCCACCACCACCAGGGCCGGCTTGTTCTCCGCGATGGAGGCGAAGGCGTCGTCCGGCTCTCCCGTGGCGGTCACCTCCACGTCCGGCTCCGCGTCCAGGAAGCGTCTCAAGAGCGTGCGCGACGCCAGATGCGGGCTGACGACGAGGACCCGCATCAGGAGGTCCACGCCAGGAAGGACGCGTGGATCCACCCGGCGAGCGGGGCACGGCGAGCAGCGACGGTGCAAGACCTGGGCATGAGCATGGTGCAGGTAACGCCCGGGGGGCCTCCAAAGCAACCCGACCCGCGCTCCGAAGGCACGCCGTGCCTCCAGGCAGTCAATCGTCCGCGCCCGTGGCTTCTTCCAGACAAGTTGGCCACAGTGGCGGAGCGCCGTCCCACCCGCTACTTCCCTTCTCGCGGATGTTCCCTCCCACGTTGGTTCCCGCACGCGAGCCCGTCATCGAGCCCCTGCCCGCCCCCCTCATCGAGCTGCACTACGACAGCGGCACGCTGGTGGCGCCGACGCTGCCCGAGGACGCGCGCCTGCTGGAGCTCTTCCAGAAGGATGCGCGCACGGGCGTCTTCCGCGCCCCGGCGCGCCACTACCGCGATGTCGTCATGCGCCTGCGCGAATGCGGGCTGCCCTACGAGGACCGGGCGAAGCGCTTCGAGCCGGTGGAGCTGCCCCTCACCGTTCCCATCGAACCGTTCCCGCACCAGCGCGCGGCGTTGGACGCGTGGACGCGCGCGGGAGGCCGCGGGCTCGTGGAGCTGCCCACCGGCGCGGGCAAGACGCTGCTCGCGGTGCTGGCCATCGCGTGGGTGAAGCGGCCCACGCTGGTGGTGGTGCCCACGCTGGACCTGATGGCGCAGTGGCAGGGCGTGCTGGCGAAGTACTTCCCCGGCCCCGTGGGCATGGTGGGCGGCGGCGTCAACGACCGGCAGGCGCTCACGGTGACGACGTACGACTCCGCCGCGATGCAGATGGAGTTCACGGGCAACCGCTTCGGCCTGCTCATCTGCGACGAGTGCCACCACCTGCCCGCGCCCAGCTACCGCTTCATCGCCGAAGGCACCCTCGCGCCCTACCGCCTGGGGCTCACCGCGACGCTCGCGCGCGCCGACGGGGGCGAGCGCGTGTGCGAGGAGCTGCTGGGCCCGCTGGTGCACCGCACCGGCATCGAGGAGCTCCAGGGTCAGTACCTGGCGCCGTACGAGGTCCGCCGCGTCGAGGTGCCGCTGACGCCCGACGAGAAGACGCGCTACGACGAGGCGCGCGGCAGATACCTCACCTTCGTGCGCAGGCTGGGCGTGCCGCTGGCGTCACCGGAGGGCTGGGCCCGCTTCCTCGCGCAGAGCCAGCGCAGCGACGAGGGCCGCGCGGCCTACCGGGGCTACCGGGAACAGCGCCGCATCGCGCTCACCTCCAGCGGCAAGCTGGACGCGCTCTGGCGCATCCTGCTGGAGCACCGCGAGGACCGCGTCATCGTCTTCACCGACGACAACGAGACCGTGTACACGCTGGCCCGCAGGCTGCTCCTGCCCGCGCTCACGCACCACACGCCGCTGCCGGAGCGCAAGGCGCTGCTGGCCGCGTTCGCCAGCGCGGAGCTGCCCGTGCTGCTCACCTCGCGAGTGCTCAACGAAGGCGTGGACGTACCCGAGGCGCGCGTGGGCGTGGTGCTCAGCGGCAGCGGCAGCGTGCGCGAACACGTGCAGCGCCTGGGCCGCATCCTGCGAAAGCGTCCCGACAAGCGCGCGATTCTGTACGAGGTGTGCTCCGCGCAGACCGCGGAGAGTGGCATCAGCGAGCGCCGGCGCCAGCACCGCGCCTACCAGGAGGGTCCACCGGATGCTGACGCGTGAACTGCTCGCCTCCCGCGTGCGCGAAGGCATCCTGCGCCCGTCCTTCGTCAAGACGCATGACCCGTCCCTGCAGGCGCTCGCGAAGGAGCTGCTCGCGGACGCGGAGTCCTTCCGGGGTCAGGCCCGCGACGACGTGGAGGAGTCCTTCGCCCTCAAGGCCGGCGCATTCAGCCGTCCCAAGGTGGCGCGTGGCCTGGTGAAGCTGCTGATGGACCGGCTCCTCTTCGACGAGGCCGGCGAGGGCGCGCAGGAAGCGCGCTGGCGCACGCTGCTCGTGGGCGCGAAGGTGCTGCGGACCCTTCCTCCCGACACCACGCTGGAGGCGTACGAAGCGCGCCTCTCGGCGGCCCTGGACGCTCCGCTCACGGACACCCGCGAGGCGCTGTACACGGACCTGCCCGGCAACCGGAAGCTGCTCGGCTGGGACGGCGACGCCCTCACGCCCCAGGGCCTGTTGGATCGCTACAACCTCGCGCTCGCGCAGGGGCCGCTCCTCAATGCCCGCCGCCTCACCCTGCGCGCGCGGGCGCCGGAGCTGCTGCGCGTGCGCAAGCTGCTGCGCTGGCTGAAGTTCTGCCGGCTGGTCGCGGAGGTGCGACGCGACGGCGAGGACTGGTCGCTGGAGGTGGAAGGCCCCGGCGCCATGCTGTCCCTCCAGAAGAAGTACGGCCTGCAGCTCGCGAGCTTCCTCTCGGTGGTGCCCCTCCTGGAGCGCTGGGAGCTGTCCGCCGTGCTGGAGGACGCGCGCAAGAAGTCCACGCTCCAGCTGAGCCACGAGGATCCGCTCGTGTCGCCCCTCCCCGCCGCGCTGGGCCACGTGCCGCCAGAAGTCGCCGCGCTGTCGGAAGGCTTCGAGGACGCGGCCTGGGAGCTGGACCTCACCCCCCGGCCCCGTCACACCGGCGCCGCGGGCCTGTGCGTGCCCGACCTCACCTTCCGCCACCGGAAGACGGGCCATGAAGTCGCGCTGGAGCTGTTCCACCCGTGGCACGCGGGACCGCTGTCACGGCGGCTGTCGGAGCTGCGCGCGCGCCCGGACACGGGGCTGCTGCTGGGCGTGGACCGCGCGCTGGCGAAGGAGGCGGCGGAGCGGCAGGTGCTGGAGGAGCACCCGCAGGTGGTGCTCTTCAACGGCTTTCCTTCCGTCCGGAAGCTGCGGGAGCGGCTGGCGCGCTGGGACGACGCGGCGCCCTCCTGAAGGACGCCACGCGCGCTCCCCGGCGCATCAGCCCCGGGGTTTGAACTGCGAGGCCAGCACGCTGAGGATCCGGATGGAGCCCCGGTCCAGCTGCTTCGCGCGGCGAAGCAACCGGCGCAGCTCCGCGGACTCGCCGTAGTCGGACGGTGGCTCCGCCGCCCACTTCACGTCCTGCGACGGCTTGAGGCCCAGTGCTTCGTCCGCGGAAATGGACAGCACCACGCACAACCGCCGGAAGGTCTGGATGCTGGGCAGCATGTGGCCACGCTCCAGCCGCCCATAGACTTCACTCGCGATGCCGATGCGCTCCGCCACGTCCGCCTGGGTCAGGTTCAGGCGGGTGCGGGCGACGCGGGCCGCACCTCCGAGCCGGGATGCGAGGGTCTTTTCCATGGGGTCGTTAACCTACCGGGTTCGCCCATGTCGATATGACTTGAGAGGTTGGCTTCCAAGAACTTCCGGGGTAGGCTTGTCGCGACACAACCTCTTGCGTTACGCCTGTCTTCACCACCTGGTGGCCTTCATGCGCACGCACTCCCATCCCGTCCCCAGCTTCCTCTTCGTCGACGCGGATCCGCGCGCGCTCGCGGCCCTGCGGCGGTTGGTGAGGAATCTCCCGGGCCTCAAGCGCTTCGCCCTGGACGTGCGCGAAGCGGTGCGGCTCATGCACGAAGCGAAGCCGTCCGTGGTGGTGAGCGGCTACGGGCTGCCGGATGGCGACGGGCTGTGTCTGCTCGCGGGCGTGCGCGAGCGCCTTCCGGGCACCGCCTGCGCGCTGCACACCTCGCACCCGCCCACGCCCGCGCTGGAGGGCCGGGGCATCACCTGGATGGACCGCGCCGCCCCGCCGCAGCAGGTGCTGGAGCTGCTCGCCTCCCTGAGCTGAAGCAGCCCTGAAGCCGCCCGCCTGAGCGTTCCCGTGCCGCGCGGGGGCATGCGCGTTAAGGTACTGGCTCCCACGCGCCATGAAGCTCTACGCCATCAGCGACCTGCACCTGCGTCACGCCGAAAACCACCAGGCCCTGGCCGCGCTCGCGCCACGTCCGGACGACTGGCTCATCGTCGGCGGGGACGTGGGCGAAACGCTCGCGGACATGGACCTGATGCTGCGCACGCTCACCGCGCGCTTCCGTCAGGTCGTCTGGGTGCCGGGCAACCACGAGCTGTGGTCCATGCCGTCGGAACAACCGCCCCTGCGCGGTGAGGCCCGCTACCTGCGCATGGTGGACCTGTGCCACCGCTACGGCGCGCTCACGCCAGAGGACCCCTACCCGCGCTGGCCCGGCGAGGGTCCGCACCGCGTCGTCGTCCCCATGTTCCTGGGCTACGACTACACCTTCCGCCCGGACACCGTGCCGGTGGAGAAGGCGCTGGAGTGGGCGTGGGAGGACGACCTGATGTGCACGGACGAGGTGCTCCTGCACCCGGAGCCCTACCCCACCCGTCAGGCCTGGTGTCACGCGCGCGTGGAGCGCACGCGCGCGCGGCTGGAGCGGATTCCGCCGGGCGCCTCCACCATCCTCATCAACCATTACCCGCTGCGGTATGAGCACGTGCGGCTGCCGCGCATCCCGCGCTTCTCCATCTGGTGCGGCACGCGCCTCACCGAGGACTGGCACACCCGCTACCGCGCGGAGGTGGTGGTGACGGGACACCTGCACATGCCGGCCACGCTGTGGCGCGACGGCGTGCGCTTCGAGGAGGTCTCCCTGGGCTACCCCCAGCAGTGGCGCCACCGGGGCGGACTGGAGCGCTGCCTGCGCGAGGTTCTGCCCGGCCCGGAGAAATCCGCCTGACGCAGGGAAGCACCGCGGCAAGCGCCGCGCCGCATCCGGGCAAGCCCCCGGGTGCGTTTGACGGTGTCGAGGAGGCGGGCGTGTAGTTCACGCCATGCCCGAACCCTCCTCCGCCGGTCCCGTCGACATCTCCGAGCGCGTGCACCTGCTGGACGCCCTGCGCGGCTTCGCGCTGTGCGGCGTCTTCATCTCCAACAGCGTCACCTGGTTCAGCGGCCGTGCGCTGCTGTCGCGCGAACAGGCGCAGGCGCTGAACGCACCGCCGCTGGAGACGGTGGTCAGCGCGCTCTACGCCTTCTTCATCGACCAGAAGTTCGTCACCCTCTTCTCACTGCTCTTCGGGCTGGGCTTCTCGCTGCAGATGTCGCGCGCGGAGGCCCGGGGGGCGTCCGTCGTGCCGGTGTACCGGCGGCGGCTGGGGGTGCTGCTCCTCATTGGCCTCACGCACATGTTCGCGCTGTGGGTGGGCGACATCCTCTCCACCTACGCGCTGGTGGGCTTCGTGCTGCTCTTGTTCCGCCAGCGCGAGGACAGGACGGTGCTCACCTGGGTGGCGGTGCTCTTCGTCGTGCTGCCGCTCCTCATCTCCGTCGCCCAGCGCTACGGGCCGGAGCTCCTTCACGGGAAGGAAGCGGCGGCCCTCGCCGCGAAGGCCACCCGGGACGAGGACGCGGCGCGCCGCACGGCGCTCCTCGCGGGCCTGTCCAGCGACTCGGTGGTGACGTCCCAGCGGGCCAACGCGCGCTTCGCCTGGCAGAACCTGGCCACCCCCGGCCGCCCGCTGTGGATGTGCATCATCCTGGGCCGCTTCCTGCTGGGCCTGTGGGCCGGACGCAAGCGACTGATGGAGGACGTGGAGCGCCACCGCAAGCTGCTCCGGCGGATCCTCTTCTGGGGATTGGGGGTCGGCACCGCCGTGGCCACCCTGGCGCTGGTGCTCAACCTGCGGCAGCGGGGCATGACCATGCCCGTCAGTCCCCCGGCGTGGATGGTGGGGATGCGCACCCTGCGGGAGGTGGGCTACCTGTTCATGGGCGTGGGCTACGCGGCGGCCTTCGCGCTGCTCTTCCAGAAGGAGCGCGGCAGGAGGGTGCTGGGCGTGCTCGCGCCCGCGGGCCGCATGGCGCTGTCGCTGTACCTGATGCAGTCGCTGGTGAGCGTGTGGCTGTACGACGGCTGGGGCCTGGGGCTCGTGGGGCACCTGCCCATGTCGCGCAGCGTGCTCTTGTCGCTGGGCGTCTTCGCGGTGCAGGTGGGGCTCGCGCACCTGTGGCTTTCGCGCTTCCGCTTCGGCCCGGCGGAGTGGCTGTGGCGCTCGCTCACCTACGGCCGCGCCCAGCCCATGCGGCTTGCCTCCACGAGTCCGGCGCGCACGGCGCACTGACTCCAGCGGAGACGGGCGGCACAGGGAAAAAAGAACCCCGGGTCCCGCCATGGATGCGGGAACCGGGGTCTTGAGGAGAGGGGCGCGGCATCAAGCCGCACCCCCTTCCGTGCGAACTACAGGGTCTTGTAGGACGCCGCGAACGTGGTCTTGATGTAGCCGTTCACGGTGGTGTCCACCAGGCTCGGCACGCCGACGATCGTGATGTAGTAGCGACCGGCAGGACGGTTGCGCAGCACGATGCCTTCCGTCGCGCTCTCCTTCACACCGCGAGCGATGTAGGAGGTGAACGTGGGGGCCGCGCCGTACTGCACGTAGACGTCCGCGTTGCCCTCGCCCTCGCCCAGCGCGATGGACAGCGTGTTGATGCCGGAGTCCACCTTGAACTCGGGCATGTCGATGATGTAGGTGCGGCTGGAGCCCTCGACGCCCGCGAGGTTCTCGACGACGAACTCGTTGCCGATCTTCTCGAAGCCACCCTTCCAGGTGACGTTCAGCGTGGTGCCCGTGTAGCTGGTGAAGCCCTTGATCATCACGTACCAGATGGCTTCCGTGCCGGAGGTCGCGAAGGTGCAGGTCTCCGCGTTGCCGGACTTGTACGGACGGCAGTCGTACAGCGAGTCCGTGGGGGCGTTGGCGCGACGGACGTAGAGGTCCGCGTCACCCGTGCCACCGGCCATCGTGAACGTCACGTCCGTGGCGCCCTCGGGGATGGTGATGGAGTAGTACTGCTTGCTTCCGGACGAGCCGTTGATGCCCGTGACGGTCGTGCCCTTCTCGATCGGGGTGGTGACCGGGGGAGGAACCGGGACGCCGACGCCGACGGCCTTCCAGGCGTTGCCGACCTGGGTGACTTCCGCCGCGGTGAAGCCCAGCTGGGTCGCGGCCTGCTCCGACGCGGTCTTCGCCGCCTCGAAGTTGGACGACGCCACCAGGAGGTCCACGTTGATCTTGTAGAAGACCTTGGCGGCCTTCTCGAAGCCGATGCCCGTCACGACCTGGGTCGTCTTGGCGCGCGGGTGCGTGCCACCCTGGGACATCAGGTAGAACGCCAGGTTGGAGATACCCGAGCTGTAGTGCACGTCCACGCCGGAGGAGTAGTCCGGGTAGTAGTCGAGCGAGTCACCGTCCAGCGTGGGGCTGTCCATGTAGCGCAGGCCGTCACCCGGGATGCTCGGCGTCCAGACGTCGTCGCCGACGATCCAGGTGCCCGCGTCGATGACCTTGCCCTTGCCGTACCACTCGCACACCGCGCCGAAGATGTCGGAGAGCGACTCGTTGAGGCCACCGGACTCACCGGAGTAGGTGAGGTTGGACTCGGACGAGGTCACCGCGTGCGTCAGCTCGTGCGCCGTCACGTCCAGCGAGTTCGCCAGGTTGGAGGCGTTCACGCCGTCGCCATCGCCGTACACCATCTGGGTACCGTCCCAGTAGGCGTTGACGTAGTTGTTGCTGTAGTGGACGTAGCTCTTCAGGAGCGCGCCCGCGTTGTTGTACGAGTCGCGGCCGAACAGCTCGCTGTAGCAGTTGTAGACGGTGCCCAGGTGGCCGTAGTTGTTGTTGACCACGACGTCGGCGTGGGCCGCATCACCCTCGAAGCGCGCACGGACGGCCGTGGGCAGCGACGTGCGGTGCTGCAGGTCCCACACCTGGCGGTTGATGGCCGAGTGGATGTTCGGGCGGATCTCGAACACCTCGCCCGTCTTCGCGTTCACCAGCACCGTGTTGTCGACCGGCGTCGTGTCCTTCAGCTCGCCCTTGACGCGAACTTCATACGTCAGGACCAGCTCGTTGCCGGAGCGGTGGTAGACGAGCTGGGGCTCGCCCTCGGTGGACGCGCGCTCGGGAGCGCTGCGGTCGCCCGTCGCCGCGGCGATGGCCGCGTCGGCGGCGATGGTGGCCTTCGCCTCGCCCTTCAGGTCGCCACGGGCGTTCGTGTTCACCGCGAACACGGTGCCGTTGCGGGCGTGCAGACGCACTTCCGCGTCGCGCACCAGGATGCCGTTGTGGGTCACGCCGTAACGGAAGTGCGTGTCACCGTCGAAGCCGACGTAGGCCTTCTTCAGGAACAGGTCGTTCGGGTCCAGGCGGAACATCGGCGCCACGCCCGCGAGCACCGGGGCCAGCTGCTGGGGAGCAGCGATGCCCTGGATGGCCGACGGCGCGGGAACGGAACCAAAGGAACCGGTGACGAAGGTGGGGATCGCATCCGCGTCGGCAGCAACCACGTGCTGACCGGCCGACAGATTGGCGGACGCCTTCTGGAGGTTGGAGTCCTCCGTGTTCGCGGCAGGAGCGCCTTCGGTGCAGGCGCCAACCATCAGGGACAGGGCTGCGGCACCCAGGGCGCCGCGTACTCGCTTCTCGTACATGTAATCCTCCTGCTAAGTGGAAAGATTAGAAACGACAGTGTCACATGAGAGGCGCGCATTTCAAGTACAGGCGAGAATTTTACGGATACGCCACTTCTCAGGAATTGAGAGTTCTCGCAACTGCTTGAAAATACGGAGGAACCCACGCCGACCGGGGGAAAACGAGCAATGCTTCAAAACTGACTACGCTGAAACTTCGCGTTTGAAGCACCTGTCGGTGGAAGCGTGCATTAAGTGAACGCCGGGGAGAATTTGCCGTCTCATTTATTCCCGACCCGGGTGGGTCCTACATCACCGCCTGTTGGCGCAAGGGCGAGCAGACGGGCCAGCGGCAGGGGGCGCACTGGGCTATCAGGGAAGCAAGGTGCCCCGCCGGCGTGCCGCCGCGCGACGGGTGCCGAAGGGATTCCCGTGAAGAAGCAGCCCCCGTCCGCCCCGCCGTCCCCCTCACAGGAGGCGGGCGCGGGCGCGAAGACGTTCCCGGAGCGCTTCCCCGTGGTGGGGATTGGCGCTTCCGCGGGCGGACTGCCCGCGTTCCTGACCCTGCTGGAGCACCTGCCCCCGCGCACGGGCATGGCGTTCGTGCTGGTGCAGCACCTGTCGCCGCAGCACGAGAGCAGCCTCCAGATTCTGTTGGGCCGGGCGACGGACATGCCCGTGCTGGAGGCCACCGACGGCCTCACGCTCACGCCGGATCACATCTACGTGAACCCACCGGGGGTCAGCCTGACGCTCGAGCACGGGTCGCTGCGGCTGGGTCCTCCGGCGTCGTCCGCGCAGGGGTTGCGGCTCATCGACGACTTCCTCACGTCCCTGTCGGAGCAGGTCCCGGGCCGGGCCATCGGCGTGGTCCTCTCCGGCACGGGCTCCGACGGCACCCGGGGATTGCAGGCCGTGCACGAGGCGGGCGGCGCCACCCTGGTCCAGGAGCCGACGTCCGCCCACTTCGACGGCATGCCCCGGAGCGCCATCGCGGCGGGCTTCGTGGATCACGTCCTTCCGCCGGAGGGCATCGCGATCACCCTGGCCCAGTTGGCCAACCTGGAGTTGCTTCCCACCCATGCCCGGGCGCCAGGGGCGGTGTCCGCCCGCGTTCTCCCCCAGGAGGGCCTGCAGCGGGTCTTCCAGTTGCTGCGGGAGACCACGGGCGTGGACTTCACGCACTACAAGCCCAGCACCATCCACCGGCGGCTGGAGCGGCGGATGCAGCTGTGCAAGGTGGAGGACCTGGCCGCCTACATCCGCCACCTGGAGGAACGTCCGGAAGAGCTGGAGCTGCTCCACCAGGACCTGCTCATCCACGTCACCAGCTTCTTCCGCGACCCCGCCAGCTTCGAAGCCCTCCAGCAGAAGGTCTTCCCGGAACTCTTCCAGGGCCGCCCTGCCCACCAACCCTTCCGCGTCTGGATCCCCGGCTGCTCCACGGGCGAGGAGGTGTACTCGCTCGTCATATGCCTGATGGAGTACCTGGGCACGGCGGCGACGGCCACGCCCATCCAGGTCTTCGCGACGGACGTGAGCGGGACCGCCATCGAGCAGGCGCGCGCCGCCGTCTATCCGGAGTCCAGCGTGTCGGGACTTTCGCCCGAGCGCCTCCGCCGCTTCTTCGTGAGGACGGAGGGCGGCTACCAGATCCACAAGTCGCTGCGCAACGTATGCATCTTCGCGCAGCAGAACCTGGTGAGCGATCCACCCTTTTCGCGGATGGACCTCATCATCTGCCGCAACGTCCTCATCTACCTGGGGCCGGTGCTCCAGAAGAAGGTCCTGCCCGTCTTCCACTATGGCCTGCGCCCCGGGGGCTTCCTGATGCTGGGCACGTCGGAGACGGTGGGCGCGTCCGCGGACCTGTTCGCCCTGGTGGACAAGCGCAACAAGCTCTACCGGAAGAAGAACGCCTCACCGCAGCCGAACCTCACCTTCACCTATCGGGAGTCCATGACGGAGCGGCCCTCCAGCTCGCGGCGAAAGCTGACGTCGGGTGTGACGGACCTGGATGCGCAGCAGGAAGCGGACCGTCTGGTGCTCGCCCGCTACGGGCCCCCGGGCGTCATCGTCAACGAGGACCTGGAGATCCTCCACTTCCGCGGCCACACCGGGCCCTACCTGGAACCGCTCCCCGGGGTCGCGAGCCTCAACCTCATCAAGATGGCGCGCGAGGGGCTGGCGCTGGAGCTGAGGGCGGCCCTGCACCAGGCGAAGAAGAGCGCCAGCCAGGTGCGCAGGGAGGGGCTGACCCTCTCCGGGGGTGACCGCCCGCGCAAGGTGAACCTGGAGGTGCACCCGCTGCGCTCGGCGCAGGCCGGCGGGGAGCACTGCTTCCTCGTGCTCTTCGAGGAGGCGCATGAAGCCACCCCGGCCCCCGTGCGCGAGGACCGCGCCGCCAGCGGTCCCGAGCGCGACCTCGAGATGGAGCGGCTGCGCGAGGAGCTGCACACGACGCAGGAGCACCTGCAGACGGTCGTGGAGGAGCAGGAGGCCACGTACGAGGAGCTGCGCTCCGCCACCGAGGAGCTCCAGTCCAGCAACGAGGAGCTCCAGTCCACCAACGAGGAGCTGGAGACCGCGAAGGAGGAGCTCCAGTCCACCAACGAGGAGCTCATCACCGTCAACGAGGAGCTGCAGAACCGCAACCTCGAGCTCAGTCAGATCAACGGCGACCTGAGCAACCTGATTGGCAGCACCCATATCGCCACCGTGATGCTGGGCAACGACCATCGCATCCGCCGCTTCACCCCCATGGCGGAAGAGGTGTTGAAGCTGTCGTCCTCCGACATCGGCCGCTCCCTGCGCGAGGTGAAGCTGGCCCTTCCCCTACCGGACCTGGACGCCGCCGTGACGGAGGTCACCGAGCGCCTGGGCGTCATCGAGCAGGAGGTGCGAGACAGCAACGGGCACTGGTATTCGCTGCGGCTGCGCCCCTACAAGTCATTGGACAACAAGATTGAAGGCGCGGTGATGACGCTCCTGGACATCGACCGGCTCAAGTCCAGCCTGGATGAATCCCGCCGCTCGCGCGAGTACGCCACGGCCATCGTGGAGACGATGCGCGAGCCCTTCCTGGTGCTGGACGCGGGCCTGCGCGTCATCAACGCCAACCCGGCCTTCTACACCACGTTCCAGGTGAGCCAGGAGCAGACCCTGGGACACACGCTCTACTCGCTCGGCAATGGCCAGTGGAACATCCCCCAGCTGCGCCACCTGCTGGAGGAGATCCTCCCCCTGAACAAGCACCTGCAGGACTTCGCGATGGAGCACCGCTTCGACACCATCGGGCACCGGCGGATGCTCCTCAACGCCCGGCAGCTCTCCAGCGAGACGACGGGCACCCAATACATCCTGCTCTCCATCGAGGATATAACCCGGAAGGCCTGAGCCTTCTGGCAACGGGTCTGCGCGCAGTGGGGGGAGTCCATGGATGGGCGGAGCGGGAAGAAGCAGGCGGAACTCACGCAGGCGCTGCACGCCCTGGAAACCAACCCCAGCGCTCCGGAGGAGTTGCGCGGCCTGCTGCGGGAGCTGCAACGCCACCAGTTGGAGCTGGAGGTGCAGAACCGCGAGCTGCAGGAAGCCCAGCAGGCGCTGGAGGAGTCCCGCAACCGCTACATGGAACTCTACGACTTCGCGCCCATGGCGTGCGTGAGCCTGGACGTGAACGGCTGCATCCAGGACCTGAACCTCACCGGCGCGAGCCTGCTGGGCCAGAACCGTTCCTACCTGCAAGGGCTGCCCTTCACCCCCTTCGTGGATTCCGCCGACGTGGGCCGCTTCTTCGGCCACCTGCGCCAGTGCATCCACGGGGAGACGGTGAGCACGGAGCTGCGGCTGAGGATTGCTCGGAGGCAGGTCGAGGTGCGCCTCGTGAGCGCGCCCCTCGATGACAGCGGCTCCCGGCAGCGCATGTGCCGGACCGCCATCATCGACATCACCGAGCTGCGGCAGATGCAGGTGCGGCTGAGCCTGGCGGAGCGACTGGCGGCGGTCGGCACGCTCGCGGCGGGGATCGCCCACGAGGTGAACAACCCCCTGGCCTTCCTGATGGGCAGCCTGGGGCTGGCCACGCACGCGCTGCGGGCCCCGGCGCCGCCTTCGGTGGATCCGGAGCTGCTGGCCCTCGCGCGCCATCACACCGGAGCGACCCAGGCGCTGGAGGCCCTCACCCAGGCGCAGGAAGGCGCCGAGCGCATCCATGACATCGTCAAGGACCTGGGCGCCTTCGCCCGCCCCACCGCGCCGCCGGGCCGGAGCGTCAACGTCGAGCAGGTGCTGGAGCTGGCCCTGAAGATGGCCATGGTGGAGATCCGCCACCGGGCCCACGTCGTGAGGGACTACACGCCGGTACCGGAGGTGATCGCCGACAGCGTCCGGCTGGGACAGGTCTTCCTCAACCTGTTGGTGAACGCGGCCCAGGCCATTCCAGAGGGGATGGCCTCCCGCCATGAGATCCGCGTCCGGCTCCGGGCCTCCGATGAGGGCGTGTTCGTACACATCCAGGACACGGGCGTGGGCATTGCCCCGGACGTGCTGGAGCACGTCTTCGATCCCTTCTTCACCACCAAGCAACTGGGCCAGGGGCTGGGGCTGGGGCTGGCCATCAGCCACAGCCTGGTGTCGCAGATGAACGGCGGCATCACCGTGGACAGCGCCCCCGGACAGGGCAGCACCTTCACCGTCCGGCTTCCGGCGGTGCCGGCCGCGCCGCGGTCCCCCGTGCCGCCCCCACCCACGGCGCCCGCTCCCAGCCTCCAGCGCGGGAGGATCCTCATCGTGGATGACGAACGGTCCTTCGGGAAGACCCTCCGCCTGATGCTGATGGACCTCCATGAGGCGACCTACACCCCCAGCGCGAAGGAGGCCCTGGGGTGGATCCGCGAGGGGCGGCAGTACGACGCCATCCTGTGCGACCTGATGATGGCGGAGGTGACGGGCAGGCAGTTCCACGACGCGCTCCAGGAACAGTCGCCCGAACAGGCCCTGCGCCTCATCTTCATGACCGGGGGCGCCTACACCCCCAGCTCCCGGGAGTTCGTGGAGCAGCTGACCCTGCCCCTCATCAGCAAGCCCTTCAAGCGCGAGGCACTCGACGCACTGCTGGCTCCCCTGCTCGCGCGCGCTTGAACTAGCGTTGCGCGCTTCGGGAGGCGACACATGCGCGCGCTGCAGGTTCAGAAGCTCACGGGGCCGGACGGACTGGTGCTGGTGGATGTGCCGGAGCCGGAGGCCGGAGACGGAGTCCTCATCGACGTGGTGGCGGCCGGGGTCAGCTTTCCGGACCTGCTCCTGTCGCAGGGCAAGTACCAGATGAAGCCGGAGCTGCCCTTCGTGCCGGGCGTGGAGGTGGCGGGCGTGGTGCGGCAGGCCCCCACGGGGGCCCGGGTGAAGGCCGGCGACCGCGTGATGGGCTTCTCCTTCACGCTGGGCGGCTTCGCGGAGGTCTGCGTGGTGGCGCCGGAGCTGGCGTTCCCCATTCCCCAGGCCTGGAGCTTCGAGCAGGCCGCGGGCGTGGTGATGAACTACCACACGGCGCACTTCGCGCTGCACCGGCGTGGACAGCTCCAGGCCGGGGAGACGGTGGTGGTGCACGGCGCGGCCGGCGGCGTGGGCACCGCGGCGGTGCAGGTAGCGAAGGGCGCGGGCGCGCGCGTGCTGGCGGTGGTGGGCGACGCGCGCAAGGCGGAGATGGCGAAGCGCGCGGGCGCGGACGTCACGCTGCTGGTGAATGACTGGCCCGCCGGCGTGCGGGAGGCCACGGACGGCCGGGGCGCGGACGTGGTGCTGGACGTGGTGGGCGGAGACGTCTTCGACAAGAGCCTCAAGGTGCTCGCGCCCGAGGGCCGGCTCTTGGTGGTGGGCTTCGCGGGCGGACAGATTCCGTCCGTCGCGGTGAACCGGCTGCTGCTGCGCAACGTGTCCGTGGTGGGCGTGGCGTGGGGCGCCTTCCTGATGCACGGGCCGGAGCTGACGGCCACCATCGCGAAGGACCTGGAGGTGCTCGCCGAGCGCGGCATCCTCCAGCCCCTGGTGGGCAGCGTCTTCCCCCTGGAGGACGGCGCGAAGGCGCTGCGCGAGCTGGAGTCACGCGCGGCCGTGGGCAAGGTCGTCCTCCGGGTGAAGGCCGGCTGACGCCACGGCCTCCGGCGCGCGGCGCTTCGTCCAGCGGTGCCTTCAACCCAGCGGTGAAGGCGTCCCGGCCTCGCGCTCCAGCACATCGGCGGCGCGGGCGTCGCGGGGCAGTCCAAAGCGGGCGCGCGAGCACGCGAGCAACTGCCCCGCGTAGACGCTGTCCTCCAGCGCTTCCGCGTAGCGGCCGTGGGCCTCGAACAGGCGGGCCCGCTCATCCACCAGTCGGGCGAGGATGCGCGCCTGCTCCGGGTGGGTGAAGAGGCCGACGACGGAGCGCGCATCGAAGCGGGTGAGCGTTTCGAACTCCATGCCCAGCGACGCCGTGCACGTCTCGCGGATGAGCCCCAGGCATTCCTCCCAGGAGGCACGGGTGCGGAGGATGGCCGACACCGAGCGGCCAAGCTCCTGGACAGCGTTGAGCAGGAAGGCGTGTCGTAGGACGGGCATCCAGTTTCCCACTACAGCCCAGCCGGACTGAATCATCCAGATGCGTTCCCGGGCCGCGCCCAGGAGGTCAGCTGGAGCGGGACGGAGGCTTCGAGGGGGCGACCCCATTGAAGCGGTAGTGCGCCACCACCGGCTGGTGGTCGGAGGACTCCGTGGAGCGGTCCACCTCGAAGAGGACGGGGGTCAGCGTGCGCGTCGCGTAGAAGTTGTCGAAGCGCTTGCCCGTGGCGTGCACCACGCCGTGGCTGTCCGGCAGCGAGGTGAGCGTGGCGCAGTCCGCGACGTCCTGGAGGCGCAACCACGCGGGGCTGCCCTTCGGGACATGGCCCGCGCCCAGCTCCGCTCGGGCGTGCTGGGGCGTCGTGAGGGACTGGTCCGCCAGCCGCACGCGCACCGTGGTCGCGTGACACACCGTCTCCGGCAGCTCCTCCTCCAGCACGTGCAGCTCATGGCGCAGGCGAGGGTCGGCGATGTTGCCCACGCCCCGGTCGCCCACCGTCACGTGGCTGAGGTCGCCGTAGCGCAGCCGGTATTCCTCGATGGTGTCCGTGTCGTTGTCCTGCTGGGGATGCAGGTGCGCCATCAGCCAGGAACCGCCGCGCTTGATGGCGGTGTTCGCGTTGAAGTCGCCCAGCACCACGGCGGGAACGCCCTCGCGTTGGCGCAGCAGGGAGTTGAGCTGGTGCAGGTTGCGCGCGTTGATGCCCGAGTCCCCCAGCGCGTGGTGCAGGTTGTAGAGGTAGAGCGGGTGGCCCCCCACGTCCAGCTTCATCCACAGCACGCCCCGGTCCTCCACCAGCTCCCCGGCCTGTCCCTGGCGGTGGATGGCCTCCTGGCGTTCGGCGTCGGTGAGGACGTAGGTGAAGTGCGCGGCGTCCACGATGGGGTGGCGGCTCAGGTACGCCTTGCCGTTCACCAGGCGCCCGCCGTTGTCGCCATCATTGCCCTGGTACACGAGGTGGAAGCCGAAGCGGGACGCGAGCAGCACCGACATGGGCACGCCCGCTTCCTGCAGACCGATGACGTCCGGCATGCGGTCCTGGGCCTCCAGCTGCGTGAAGTACTCCAGCAGCGCCTCCTGGCGCTCGCCGCCCATGAGGATGTTGTAGCTCATCACCGTGAGGCCGGGCCCCCGGGGCGCGCGCGGCGACGGGTGGTGCACGATGAGGGTTCGCCCATCGCCCAGCTGGCGCTCACTGGCGGGCAGCGGCACGGCGTGAAAGTCCGGCAGGGTGATGCTGGGGTCACGTCTGGGCAAGACGTCCTCCCTTCCGCCCGGCTTGCGGCCGAGCAGATGTCCCACCGCCGGCAGGTGCTCCAGCAGTTCGGGCATCTTCATGCGAGCCTCCCCATCCCCAGGGACTGAAGACGGGGGCGCGCCGCGCTTCCGGGCGCGAAGGGGTTGTGATGTCGGGTGTCATGCCGTGGCACTGATGATTCCACCGAGCCTCCATCCACGTGTCCTCCACTCAAGTTCGTGGCGCGGGGTCGTGTCCGCCAGCGTCATTCAGAGAGCGGGGGGTCGGCTGGACGCCTGCCCTGCGGGCACGGGGAGAGGCTGGCGTGAGGCGGAGCGTCCGACGGCACACACGCGGTGGGCGAGGATTCGGCACGGGTGCCCGCCATGGGTGCTTAGATGGGCCTCGCGATGAGGGAACTCGACGACATCCTGCGCTCTCGTGGACGCGCCTCCGGTCCGGTGGTCCTGGCGACGGTGGTGGCGGTGTCCGGTTCGTCGTACCGGCGCCCTGGCGCTCGCATGTTGATGGGCGAGGACGGCTGGCTGGCCGGAGGGGTGAGCGGCGGGTGCCTGGAAGGGGACCTCGTGCGCAAGGCCTTCTTCTGGACGTCGGGCGGACCGCGCGTGCTGCGCTACGACACCACCGGGGACAACGCCGAGGACGAAGGCGGCCTGTCGTTCGCGCTCGGGTGCAACGGCGTGGTGGACATCCTGCTGGAGCGCTGGGAGCCCGGCCCCGGTGATGCGCTCACCTTCGCGGCCGAGGCGCGCAAGCAGTCCCTGCGCGCGGTCGTGGCCACCGTGTTCCGGGGACCCGCGGAGGCCGTGGGCTCGCGGCTGATGCTGCGCGAGGACGGCGCGGAGGCGGGGAACCTCTCGGGGGCGCTGCGCGAGTCGGTGCGGGAGGCCGCGACCGAAGCGCTGGTGCGGGGCGTGCCGTGGAGCGGCGCGTGCGGCGGCGCGGAGGTGCTGGTGGAGGTGGTGGACCCGGCGCCGTCGGTGGTCGTGTTCGGCAGCGGCTTCGACGTGGCGCCCGTGGTGTCCCGGGCGCAGGGGTTGGGCTGGCACCTCACGGTGGTGGCGGACCGGCCCGTGGAGATGCTGCGCCGGAGGTTCCCGCAGGCGCAGGCGGTCATCGCGTCGAAGCCCACCGAGGTGCTGGAGAAGGTGCCCCTGTCCGCGCGCAGCCTGGTGCTGGTGATGACGCACAGCCTGCCGCAGGACCGGGAGCTGCTGGCGCGGCTGGTGCCGCTGCCGGTGCGCTACCTGGGCGTGCTGGGGCCGCGCGCCCGGACCGAGCGAATCCTGCGGGAGTTGCCGCAGGCCCCCACCGCCGCGCAGTTGGAGAAGCTGCACGCGCCCATGGGGTTGGACCTGGGCGCGGAAGGGGCGGATGAAATCGCCCTGTCCATCCTCGCGGAGGTGCAGACGGTGCTCGCGGGGCGGGACGGCGGACGGCTGCGCGAGCGACAGGCGCCCATCCACGCGGATGCCTCCGCTCCGGAGCGCAGGTCGGCGTGACAGCGCGCGGGCCACGAGGGAGGCGGACATGACCGTGGCCGTGGTGCTGCTCGCCGCCGGTGGATCCTCACGGTTGGGTCAGCCCAAGCAGTTGCTCCGCCATGAGGGCACCTCGCTGGTGCGGCGCGCGGCGGAGGCGGCCCTGACCGCGGGCCCGGTGGTCGTCGTGCTCGGGGCCCGGCGTGAGGACATCGCGGCGGAGCTGCGGGGCCTGTCCGTGCGGTGCGTGGACAACCCGGACTGGGCGCTGGGCCAGGGTGCATCCCTGCGCGTCGGCCTGCGCGCCCTGCCCCCGGAGGTGGACGGCGCGCTGGTGATGCTGTGCGATCAGCTCCGCGTGGATGCGTCCCACCTGCGCGAGCTCGTCGCCACGTTCGAGCGCACGCACGCGCCCATCGTCGCCTCCGCCTACGCGGGCACCCGGGGCGTCCCCGCCCTCTTCTCGCGCGCCCTCTTCTCCGAACTGGAAGCGCTCCCGCCCGCGGACGGCGCACGCAAGCTCATCGCCCGCGACCCGTCGCGCGTGGTGGAGGTCGTGCTTCCCGGCGGCGAGGAGGACGTGGACACCGCGCACGACCTCTCACGCCTCACCTGACGTCACGCGCCCCGGACGCGGTGGGTGATGCCGTCCGGCCCGGCCACCAGCAGGTCGGTGGTCAGGTTCAGGAACAGGCCATGCGCCATCACCCCGGCGCGGGACTCCAGCTTCGCGGCCAATCCGGCCACGTCGTTGATGGGACCGAAGTCACAGTCCAGCACCACGTTGCCCTGATCCGTCTGGAACGGCTTTCCATCCAGCGCCAGCCGCACCGTCACGCGCGCGCCCAGCGATTCCAGGAACAGCGACTGCGAACGCCAGCCGAACGGGAGCACCTCCACCGGCACCGGCCACTTCGTGCCCAGCCGGGGTGACAGCTTGGCCGCGTCCACCACGATGATCTCCCGCCGGCTGGCCTGGGCCACCACCTTCTCGCGCAACAGCGCCCCGCCGCCGCCCTTGATGAGCGACAGGTCCGGCGCCACCTCGTCCGCGCCGTCGATGGTGAGGTCCACCACCGGGTGCACATCCAGGGTCGTGAGCGGCACGCCCAGCGACGCGGCCAGCGCTTCGGTCGCGCGCGAGGTCGGCACGCCCACCACGTCCTTCAACGTCCCGGCCGCCAGCAGCGCGCCCAGCCGCCGCACCGCGAACGCGGACGTGCTGCCCGAGCCCAGGCCCACCACCATGCCGGGCTGGATGAACTCCACCGCGCGCTCCGCCGCCGCGCGCTTGAGGGACGACGAAACGCTCTCATCGGATGTCATGACGGGCCCGGTTCCGGAGGGACGGCTCAGTGCGGCGCCCCAGGATGCCCGGAGTCAGCCGGGGGCGCACGCCGCGCGTCATCCCCAGCCCGTGGGGAAAGAGGACCGGCCAACAGTGCCTCGTCCGCGTTCCCGGGCACGGCCGGCACCCGGGCCGCCGCCGCGAGCCGGCGCTCCCGCGTCCACGTCTTGCGCCGCTCGCGCTGCACCTCGGTCAGCAGCACCTGCCCCGCCGCCGCCGCCGGCACCGCGAGGATGACGCCCAGCAGCCCCGCCACGGAGCCACCCACCAGGGCCACCAGCGAGATGAGCAGCGGGTTCATCTTGATGGCGCGCCGCTGCACCAGCGGGCTGAGCAGGTGGGCCTCGAACTGCTGGTAGACCAGGAACAACGCCAGCGCGATGAGCGCGCGCCGCGATCCCACCGACGCCAGCGTGGTGACGCTCACCAGCAGCGCGGTGATGAAGCTGCCGATGAACGGGATGAGCCCCAGCACCATCGCCACCAGCCCGAGCGGCAGGAAGTACGGCACCCCCAGCGCCAGCGACATCAACGCCGTGAAGGCCCCGCCCACGCTCACGATGAGCAGCGTGCCCACCAGGTAGTTGCCCACCGCCTCGCGCATGCGGCCCACCACCCGGCGCACCCGGCCGCGCTGACGGGGCCGCACCCAGCCCAGGATGCTCGCGTAGAGGTCGTGTCCGAACAACAGCCCGAACACCGCCAGCGCCAGCACGGTGACGCCCGCGCCCATCAGCTCCACGGTGGAGGACAGCACCGTGATGAGCGGCCGGGCCAGCACTCCGGGCTCCACGTTGAACGCATCCTGCGGGCGCGACAGCACGCCGAAGTGCTCATCCAGCTTCTGCACCCAGGGCGCCTGCGTCAGCTCCGCGAAGAAGCCCGGCGCCGCGTGCACCAGGTTCTCCAGTTGCTCTACCAGCAACGGCACCAGCGTGAGGATGAGCAGGCCGGTGACGCTCAGCAGGGTCAGCGCGATGAGCGCCACGCCCAGTCCCCGGCGCACGCCCCACGACTGCATCCGGCGCACGACGGGCTCCGCCGCGAGCCCCAAGAGCAGCGCCACCGCCAGCAGCGTCAGCACGGGCCCCAGGCGCTGCATCGCCGTGCCCAGGAGCACCAGCAGCACCACCTGGGCACCCACCGACCACACCGTCCGGGGCGGCACGTAGACGGGCACGCCTCTGCGCGAAGCCTTCATGCCCTCAAGGTAGGGAGTGCCCTCCAGGCAGGCGATGGCGCGAAGCCGGAGGAGGACTTCCTGTCGGGTGCAGGACGGTGTCCGCGCGGATTGAAGCCCGGGAAGCAGGCGGGCAACCAGGCCTCGGAGCCGGACCTACCAGGAATCACTGCCACCGCCCCCGCCGGAGGAGCCGCCCCCGCCGCTCCAGTCCGACGATGAGGAACTGGAGTCACTGCTGGAATACGAGGACGAGGAGTCGTAGCTCGACGATGAATAGCTGGAACCCCAATCCGTGGAGGACGATGAGGATGAGGTGGCCCAGGACGAAGAGGAGGAATCCCCGCTGCCCCCCGTGCTGATTCCCTTCACCATGGCCACGACGAGCCCGATGGCCAGACTCGTGGCGAGGGACAGCAAGAGCGCCCACGCCAGCAGCCCCACCAGTCCGGCGGTGGGCGAGAGCGGCCACACCACGCACGCCAGTGTTCCCAGGAGGAGGCCCGTGAGCAGGACGCCTCCCAGCAATCCCGACCGCCGCCGGGCCACGAACCAGCCCCCGAGGAACGCGGCCAGCATCGCGACATACGCGAGGAGGACGTCCAGCAGGGTCATCTGGGAGTCCCAGGCGACCGAAACGAGCACCGCCGGAGGTATCAGCCCCAGCATCGCCGCCACGACCGGTATGACCGCGCCCCGGCGGGCTGAAACCCAGCACTGCATCAACAGCCCCGCCGCGGTGAAGGCGAACATGACCAGGATGAAGAAGAAGCCGCTCACGGCGAAGAACGGCCAATGGCTCCTGGGCGGGTGCAACAACCCGAGCGACTCCGGCGCCTGCTCACTCACACCCGCGATGATGGCCAGCAGCGCGGCCTCGAACCGCCCCTCACGCAAGAGCGGGCCCTGCGCGTGCAGCAGCGCCTGGGACTGGCCGTCCGTCAGGTACGGCTCCAGCCCGTAGCCCACCTCCAGGCGCGAGCGTCGGTCACCCTTCGCGATGATGAGCAGCACGCCGTTGTCCCGCCCCGCCTCGCCTCCCTTCCACACGCGGAAGACCTCTTCCGCATAGTCCTCGATGGGTTGGCCGTCCGTGGTGTCCACGAGCAGCACCGCCATCTGCACCCTCTTCTCCTCGCGCAGCTTCACCAGGGCCTGCGCCACGGTCGCCATCTCCCGAGCCCTCAGGGTCTCCGTCAGGTCCGTCACCGGCTGCGTGATGGAGGGGACGGCGCCCAAGAACAGCGTGGGCAACAGCAGCGACAGCAGAAGGGCCTTCACCATGTGGAGACCTCCGAGGACAGCGGCAGGACGGGAGGCAGGCCGGTCAGCCGCACCACCCAGCCGGTGGGAAAGGAGGTCGCGGAGGCGTTGTAGTCCGCGGCCCGTTCGTCATAGCGGCGCTGCTCAATCGCCACGCGGTTGTCCGCCCCGGACAGCTCCGCGTCGCGCGCCAGGCCGGGTGTGAGCGTGTCCTGACGTGCGCGCAGGGACTCGCGGCGCTCCACCACGTTGCGCACCTGGGCCCGCTGCCGCGCCACGTCCGCCAGCGTGGAGGTCAGGCCGTTGCGCATCACCAGCCCCGACACGGCCAGCACCCCGACGACGGCCGCGCCCACCCACGCGCCCCGGCGCAAACGGACGCGCCGCAGCCGGGCCAGCCGCTCCTTCGCCTGGGCCTCGCGCGCCTGGTCCTCGCGGCGCCGCGCCAGGGCCTCCAGCGCCTGGTCCACGTAGCGGGCGGGGATGTCCAGCTCCTCGCCAATCTTGCGCACGTCGTCCGGGGTGAGCGTGTCCGGCGCCGCGTCCTTCTGCATCAGCCGCGTGGCGGTGGCGATGAGTTCGTTGACGTCGTCATAGGCGACGTCCTTCGGCGGTCCCCCACCGGTGCGCGTCGTCGTGCTCATGACTGGCTCACCGCGTCCGGCAGTTCATTGCCCGCGACGTCGGCCCCGGGCGCCGCCTGGCGCAGCAGCGCGCCAATGCGCTCCACCGCCGTCACCAGGGCGGGGAGGGACGCGTCCTCGCGGAAGCCCTGCGCCACGGAGGTCGCCACCTCCTGCCAGAAGCCCGGCAGCGCCGCGCCGTGGACACCCCGGCCCGCGTAGACGGCGACCTGTCGGTCCTCCACCGCCACGTACAGCAGCACCCCGGTGTCCTTCGTGGTGTGTCGCATGCCCAGACCTTCAAAGAGGTGCGCGGCCCGGGACAAGGGATGAAGGCCCTTGCTGGTGCGCTCCACGTGGACGCGCACCTCTCCGCGATGGCCCGCCTCGGCGCGGCGGATGGCGTCCACCAGCACCGCTTCCTCTGCTTCCCCCAGGATGCGCTTCCGACGACGAAACCACGACCAGCCCATGCCGGGACGATATGCCATCCCCCCACACACGGGGTACGGGGGGCAAACCGCGCATGGCATCCCTCCAGCGCCCCGGGCAGACTGCCGCGCCCATATGGACAAGCCCCACACGATGCGGTCGTTCGTGAAGCTGCTGGTGACGGACGCCCCGGCCTCCGTGCGCTTCTATGAAGGTCTCGGGTTCGAACGCATCGCGTCGGAGCCCCCCATCCTCCGCCTCCAGTGGGGCGGCGAGTCCGACGTCTACCTCATCAGTCCGCCCGCGGGCCTGAAGCTGGAGGGGAAGAAGGGCATGGGCGTGCTCGTGGGCTTCCGCGCGGGCGAGGCCGGCGTGGACGCGGTGGCCGCGAAGGCGGCCGCGCTGGGCGCCCCCGTGGAGGGGCCGCAGGTGCAGCCCTGGTACACGCGGGAGATCATCGTCACGGACCCGGACGGCTACCGGCTCAACTTCATTGAACCGGCCTGAGCCGGGGGCCGTTTTCGCTCCACGCCCGCTCCGCTTAAGGGGCGTGGCACGAACGATGGAACCCACGCCGTTGCGCGGACCCGGGGACGCCGCCCCGCCCCTTGATTGCCATGGCGGCTTGCGCCAGCCTGTCGCGGCCTCCGTGAGCCCTCCCCGCTACTTCGTTCCCCACGCCGCGAGCCCCGCCGAGCCCGTGCCGTGCGATGCCGCCGAGGTCGTCCACGTCGTGGACGCGTTCCGCCTGGAGCCCGCGTACCTGGGCGAGTCGGAGTGGTTCGTCTGCACCGACGTCGTGGGCCAGCTCCAGCTCATCCCCGGCAGCGACCGCGCGCGGCTGCCCGCGTCCGTGCAGGCGCAGCTCGCGCACCACGAGGTCGCCTCGGGACGCCCCCCGCGCCGGCTGGCCGCGACGGAGCTGTTCTTCTTCTCCACCGAGCTGGTGGAGCACCCCGCCGACGCGGAGGGCTTCAACGACCCCGTCTACCTCTACGGCACCCTGACGGGCCCCTGGCCCGGTGACGCGGTGACGCGCGTGCCCGGACAGCTCACCGTGAGCCGGGGCGACGTGCTCGCGGGCTTCGCGCACGGCGCCCCGGATGCCTTCCGCTATGTGAAGGACGCGGAGAGCCGCGACACCCCCAGCGCCTGGCACGCGCTCCTGCCGGGCGACCGCGCGGAGCAGCTGGCCCAGGGCAAGGGCCTCGTCCTCACCTACCCCGCGGTGCCCGCGGAGCTGCAGACGCACAACGTCGCCAACGGCGCCCAGGTCGCGAGCGTGCTGCACGCCGTCCTGACCCAGTTGCAGGAGGACGCGAGGACGCACAAGGGCCCCCAGGCCATCGCCGCGTTGGACCTGCCCGTCGCCAGCCGCGCGATGGCCGTCGCGGAGCTGGAGGTGAAGGGCTACGAGGTGAAGGGCGACATCGCCATCCCGCGTCCCACGAAGGGCGGGCTGGTGGGGAAGCTCTCCGGCTGGCTCCAGAACGAAGAGGTGCGCGTGCCCCGCGAGGCGCCGCTGTCGGAGTTCCTGGAGCTGTCGCGCCACGTCCTCACGCTGCTGCCCGGCTGGCCCACGGAGACGGAGCGCGCGCTGCGCGCCCACGTGCGCGCGGGCACGCTGTCACCCGGGGCCGCGACGCCGCGCACGCCGCCCAGAGCGCCCTTCCAGCCCGCGTCCATCCCGCCGCGCCTGCCCACGCCGCCCGCGCGCTCCAGTGAGTGGATGAACGACTTCCTGGACGCGCACGCCCGCCCCGGCGCCGCGAAGCCCCGCCTCACGCGCATGCAGCCCGCGCCCGCGCCGCGTCCGGCGCCCGCGAAGCCGTCGTCATCCCCCGCCACATGGCAGGGGGACTTCGCCGCGAGTCCGCCCGCCCGTCCGGCGAACAAGCAGCCCCCGAAGCAGCCGAAGTCGCCCGCTCCGCCCGGCAAGAAGCCGGACTGGATGAACGACTTCGAGGATTGACCGCCCGTTGCGACGCTCGCACGCGGAGCGCTAGCGTTTTCACCCTCCAGAAAGGCAGACCATGGGACACGAGAAGCCGATCGAGCCGTTTTCGGACCTCCACCGCGAAGGAGACCGCGTGCGCGCGGTGCTGCTGCACGACCCCACGGTGGAGGGCCTGGACATGGCCATCTACATGGACGCGTCCGGCAGCATGCGCGAGGAGTACAAGTACGAGACGAAGCCTCGCACCTTCCTGGAGTGGATCCGTGGCGCGCCCCTGAAGGACGCCGCCAACCAGGTGGAGCCCCAGGTGCGGTGGATGCTGGAGTACCTGGCCACCAAGGACCGCAACGGCCTGCTTCGCGTGGCCTACTGGGCCAGCGGCACCAACGGCCGGCAGGTGGAGGTCGTCGGTGAGCTGAAGGGCACCGACGTCAACCAGTACAAGTTCCCCGGCGCCAAGCAGCTGGGCGGCTTCACGTACCTGGAGCCCGCGCTGCGCGACTACGTGAAGTACCTGGAGGAGCAGGTGAAGGTGGGCGCCAAGCGCGGCTGCGCCATCATCGTCACCGACGGCCGCCTCCACGACGCGGAAGCGGTGGAGAAGTTCTCCGCGGAGGTGGCCAAGAAGATCGCCACCGGCAAGCTGCCGCGCATCAACTTCGTGCTGGTGGGCGTGGGCGACGACATCGACGAGGAGCAGCTGGAGCACATCGCCCACGAGGAATATCCGGGCGTCGGGCACCTGTGGTGTCACCGCATCGCCAAGGAGATCACCCAGGTCGCGGAGCTGGTCGCCGTGCTGGTGGATGAGACCATGACGGTCGCCGCCGGCGGCACCATCTACGACGACAAGGGCAAGGTGCTGAAGACGTACGAAGGCCGCCTGCCCGCGGTGCTGGAGTTCGACGTGCCCGAGGGCGCCAAGAGCTTCACGCTGGAGGTCCACGGCCAGCGCTACACCCAGCCCCTGCCGGATGAAGAGCACCACGACGAGGACGAAGACGAGGACCACCACTGATGGCCGGCCACGAAGTCATCAACCGCCCCTTCTCCGACGTCCACCGGATGGGCAACAAGGTCGTCGCGACGCTCCTGCACGACCCGACGGTGGAGGGCCTGGACGTGGCCCTCTACATGGACGGCTCCGCCAGCATGGAGAACGCGTACGGCCCCCGCGGCATCCTCGCGAAGCTCGCCCCGGTGAAGAACCAGGTCGAGCCGCAGATGCAGTGGATGCTGGAGTACCTGGCCAACAAGGACCGGGACGGCAAGGTGCGCGTCACCTACTGGGCCGCGGGCGACGGCACCCAATTGGAGGTGGTGGGCGACCTCACCGGCCCCCAGGCCAAGGGCTACCGCTTCCCCGGCCCGCGCTCCTACGGCAAGGCCACGGTGATGCTGCCGGTGCTCCGCGACTTCGTGGCGCACATCAAGCAGCAGGTGTCGGAGGGCGCCAAGCGCGGCCTCGCGGTCATCATCACCGACTCGCAGATCAACGACGCCCATGACGTGACGGCCTACGCCACCCAGGTGGCCAAGGAGATCGCGTCCGGTCGCCTGCCCCGCATCAACTTCGTGTTCATGGGCGTGGGCGACAAGGTGGACGAGGAGCAGATGGAGGAGATCTCCCACACCACCTATCCGGGCGTGGGCCACCTCTGGTGCCACCGCATCGCGGACCGGATGGAGGAGATGGCGGAGCTGGTCGCCGTGCTGGTGGACGAGACCATGACCGTCGCCGCCGGCGGCACCGTCTACGACGCGCAGGGCAAGGTGCTGAAGACGTACGAAGGCCGCCTGCCCGCGGTGCTGGAGTTCGAAGTGCCTCCGGACTGCAAGAGCTTCACGCTGGAGGTCGCGGGTCAGCGCTTCGATCAGCCCATCCCCGAGGACCACGGGGACGAAGAGCACCACGACGAGGACGAGGACGAGGACCCCAAGGAGGCTCCGGCAGCACCGCCGGCCGCCGCCGCCCCCTCGCATTCACGCCGCGGTCACCGCCACTAGGGCGTCAGGAACACAGCCATGTCGGAGCAGAAGAAGAGCGGGTCGCGGTTTGGTTCGTTGAACATCAAGGGCCTCAAGGAAGCGCAAGGCAGCGGCAACGCCGTGCAGCTCCACGTCCACGGCCCGGGGTGCGACCACGACCACGGCTCCGGCCATGACCACGCGGGCCATGACCACCACGGTCATGACCACGGGCACGCGCATGCGCACGGCGAGGCCCACGTGCATGGCCCTTCCTGCTCCCATGGCCACGACCACGACGGGCATGACCACCACGGCCATGCCCACTCCCAGCGCGTCATCCGTCCGCCGGCCCACCGTCCGGCGGAAGGGGGCGGCACGGCGCTCCAGCTCGACCTGGAGGGCACGCTGCCGGGAGAGACGGACGACCAGGGCCGCTTCGCTCGACTGGAAGCGGCGCTGGAGTCCCAGCGGGGCATCACCGACGTGCACCTGCGCCGCGATGCGGGCTACGCGGAGGTGTGCATCCACTACCAGCCGTCGCTGATGAGCGCCTCTCAGCTCGTCACGTTGGCGCAGAAGACGGGCGGTCAGGTGGCGGCGCGCTACCTGCACCACACCTGGTTCGTGCGTGGGATGGACTCCGCGGACGCGGCCCAGGTCATCGAACATGCGATTTCCAAGATGAAGGGCGTGCTCACCGCCAGCGTCGCGTACGCGAGCGAGCGCGTGGTCATCGAGTACGACAAGGAGGAGCTGAAGCTGTCGGACGTGGAGGCCCGGGTGAAGGCGCTCGGGTACGGGCTGGAAGTGCCCATGGCGGGCCACGCCTGTTCGCACCACGCGCACGGCGGCGGACTGGCGCCGCTGCTGGAGCTGCCGCTGGTGGTCGCCTCGGGCGTGCTGCTGGCGGCGGGCTTCGTGGTGGAGCACTTCGCGCTGGCCCCGCCACTGGTGGCCACGGTGCTCTGGGCGCTGTCGATGGCGAGCGGCGGCTTCTTCGCCATCAAGGGCTCGGTGCAGTCCATCGCGCAGCTTCGCATCGACATCGAGACGATGATGGTCGTGGCGGCGCTGGGCGCGGCGGTGCTCGGTGCGTGGTTCGAGGGCGCGTTCCTGCTCTTCCTCTTCAGCGCGGGCCACGCGCTGGAGCACCGGGCCATGGAGAAGGCGCGTCGCTCCATCGAAGCGCTGGGCCAGCTGCGTCCGGAAGTGGCGCGCGTGCGCCGGGGTTCGGACGTGGTGGAGGTGCCGGTGGCGGACGTGTCGCGCGGCGAGCGCATCGTCGTGCGCCCCGGCGACCGCGTCCCGCTGGACGGCATCATCCGCGAGGGCAAGAGCTCACTGGACCAGGCGGCCATCACCGGTGAGTCCATGCCGGTGGCGCGCAAGCCAGGGGACGAGGTGTTCTCCGGCACCATCAACTGCGAGGCGGCGCTGGAGGTGGAGGTGACGCGCCTGTCGTCGGAGTCGGTGCTGGCGCGCGTGGTGGACATGGTGGCGCAGGCGGAGGCGCAGAAGGGCAGCCGGCAGCGCTTCGCCCAGCGCCTGGAGCGCACCGTGGCGCCGCTGGTGATGGCGGCGGCGGTGGTGTTCCCGGTGGTGCTGGTGTTGACGGGCACGGAGCTGAAGGAAGCGGTGCTGCGCGCGGTGGGCCTGCTCGTCGCCGCGTCCCCGTGCGCGCTCGCCATCTCCACGCCGTCCGCCGTGCTGTCGGCGGTGGCGTCCGCGGCGCGCGGCGGCGTGCTCATCAAGGGCGGCATCTACCTGGAGCTGCTGAGCGGCATCCGCGCCATCGCCTTCGACAAGACGGGCACGCTCACCGTGGGCAAGCCCCGGCTGCTCACCACGTGGCCCGCGCCGGGCGTGACGCGCGAGGAATTGCTCGGCACCGCCGCGAGCGTGGAGGCGCTGTCCGCGCACCCGCTGGCCAAGGCGGTGGTGGACGGCGCGGCCGAAGCGCGCGTCACCGTGCCGGTGGGCCGCGACCTGGAGGCCATCCACGGCCAGGGCATCCGCGCCAAGGTGGGCGACGACGCGGTGGAGGTGGGCAGTCTGGCGCTCTTCGCGGGCCAGCCGGTTCCGCCGGACGTCTCCACGGAGGTGGCGCGGCTGGAGGAGGCGGGCCAGACGACGATGGTGGTGCGCCGCGCGGGCGTCTACCTGGGCGTGCTGGGCGTGGCGGACACGCTGCGCGGCGGCGCGCGGCAGGTGGTGCAGGAGCTGAAGGCCGGCGGCATCCAGCGCACCGTGATGCTGTCGGGCGACAACGCGCGCGTCGCGCAGTCCATCGCCACGCAGGTGGGCCTGGATGAGGCGAAGGCTCCGCTGATGCCGGCGGACAAGGTCACGGCGGTGAAGGACATGGGCCGCACGCACGCGGTGGCCATGGTGGGCGACGGCGTCAACGACGCGCCCGCGCTGGCGGCGGCGGCGGTGGGCGTGGCCATGGGCGGCGCCGGCTCCGACGCGGCGCTGGAGACCGCGGACGTGGTGCTGATGAGCGACGACCTGGCGAAGCTGCCCTTCGCGCTGGAGCTGTCGCGCAAGGCCACGGCCGTGATGAAGCAGAACCTGGTCATCGCGCTGGGCGTGAGCGCGGTGCTCGTCGTCGCCGCCGTGCTGGGCCTGACGAAGATCAGCCAGGCCGTGGTGCTGCACGAGGGCAGCACGCTGCTCGTCGTCTTCAACGGCCTGCGGCTGCTGGCCTTCCGTCCGAAGACGCAGTCCTCACCGCCCCAGCCCGCGACGGGGCCGCAGCCCGCCGCCGGATAGGGCGCTGCCCGCGAACGCACGCAGGGTACGAATCTCGGGAGTGGACGCCACCGTCATGCGTTGGCGGCGTCGCGCCTTCTCCCCCTCGCGTCTCCCGCTGGAGCGACCCCATGAAGACCTTCCGCTTGTTGTCCGCCTGTCTCGCGCTCACCGCCTGCGCCACGTCGCGAACATCCACCGCCGATGCGCAGGGGGCTGGAACCGGCGTCGCGGCACCGTCCACCGTGCAGCTCTACGCCATCGACTGCGGCCACGTGCAGTCGTCCGACTCCGGCTCGATGGCGGACGATGGCTCCATGGATGGCGTCGGCGGCAAGGGCATCATTCCCTGCTACCTGATCCGCCATCCGAAGGGCGACCTGCTCTGGGACACCGGCCTGCCCGAGTCCATCGCGGACATGCCCGGCGGCCTGCGCCCCCAGGGCTCGCCCATGCACTTCGAACTCCCCAGGAAGCTCACCCCCCAGCTCGGTGAGCTGGGGCTGGCTCCGGCCGACATCGAATTCCTGTCGTTCTCGCACATGCACTTCGACCACGCGGGCAACGCCAACCTGTTCGCCAGCGCGAAGTGGATCGTGGACGCGGACGAGCTCGCGGCGGCGTTCTCCGAAACCGCCCACCGGCGTGGCGAGGTCCAGAACTACAGCGCCCTGGAACACGTGAAGCCGCTGGTGATGGAAGGCGACGGCCCCTACGACGTGTTTGGTGACGGTACCGTGACCCTCCACCCGGCCCACGGACACACGCCCGGACATACCGTGTTGCTGCTGAAGACGGCGAAGTCCGGCGCCGTCCTGCTGACCGGCGACCTGTGGCCGCTGCGCGAGTCGCGGGAGCGCAAGCTGGTGCCGACCTACAACAGCAACCGCGAACAGACGATTGAGTCGATGCGCCGCGTGGAGGCGCTGGCGAAGGACTCCGGCGCCCGCGTCATCCGCCAGCACGTCATCGAGGACTTCACCGCGCTGCCGGCGTTCCCGGCGCCGCTGGAGTAGGCGGAGTCTCCACGAGGAGGACTCGCCGTCGCGCGTCATGCTTGGGATGGCAACTTCCCCAGCAGGCGTGCTGACCTGAAGTGGATGCATGCAGCGCGTCGCGACGGGGCGTACCTGGGGTGGCGCGCGGCGGACATGGCATGGTGGCGGCCGCCATGTCCGTCAGCGTCTTCGACCTCTTCAAGATTGGTATCGGTCCCTCCAGCTCACACACGGTGGGGCCCATGCGCGCGGCCCGCACCTTCGTGGTGGGGCTTTCGGACGCGGGGCTCCTGGAGCGCGTGACGCGGCTCAAGGTGGAGCTGTTCGGCTCGCTGGGAGCGACGGGCAAGGGCCACGGCAGCGACAAGGCGGTGCTGCTGGGCCTGAGGGGCGACACGCCCGAGGACGTGGACGTGGAGCTGGTGCCGTCGCTGGTGGCGCACTGGCGCGCGGAGGGCCGCGTGTCGCTGCTCCAGCGGCTGGTGGTGCCCTTCCGCGACGGCGAGCACCTGGTGATGCACAAGCGCAAGGTGCTGCCCTACCACCCCAACGGCATGCGCTTCACCGCGTTCGGAGAAGGCGGCGAGGTGATGACCTCCCGCCTCTACTATTCCGTGGGCGGCGGCTTCGTCGTGGACGAGCAGGCGGCGACGGGACAGGACCCGCTGCGCGAGGAGGCCACGAAGCTTCCCCTGCCCTTCAAGTCCGCGGAGGAGCTGCTCAAGCACTGCGAGCGCGAGCGGCAGCCCATCAGCACGGTGATGCTGCGCAACGAGCTGGCGTGGCGGAGCGAGGAGGACATCCGCGCGCGGCTGCTGCGCATCTGGGAGGTGATGCAGGCGTGCGTGACGCGAGGTTGCACCACGGGCGGCATCCTCCCCGGTGGCCTCAAGGTGGAGCGGCGCGCGGCGGCGATGTACCAGCGGCTCATGAGCCGGCCGGAAGCGGGCCTCACCAATCCGCTGACGGTGCTGGACTGGGTGAACCTCTACGCGCTCGCGGTGAACGAGGAGAACGCGGCGGGCGGTCGCGTCGTCACCGCGCCCACCAACGGGGCGGCGGGCATCATCCCCGCGGTGCTGCACTACTACTGGCGCTTCGTGCCGGGGGCGAACGCGGACGGGGTGGTGAGGTTCCTGCTCACGGCCGGCGCCATTGGTGCGCTCTACAAGGAGAACGCCTCCATCAGCGGCGCGGAGGTGGGCTGCCAGGGCGAGGTGGGCAGCGCGTGCTCCATGGCGGCGGGCGCGCTCACGGAGGTGCTGGGAGGCACGCCGCTCCAGGTGGAGAACGCGGCGGAGATCGCCATGGAGCACAACCTGGGCCTCACCTGCGACCCCATTGGCGGACTGGTGCAGGTGCCGTGCATCGAACGCAACGCGATGGCGTCCGTGAAGGCCATCAACGCCATGCGCATGGCCCTGTCCGGGGACGGGCGGCACTTCGTCAGCCTGGACAAGGTCATCAAGACGATGCGCGACACCGGCCGCGACATGAAGGACAAGTACAAGGAGACCTCGCGCGGGGGCCTCGCGGTGAACGTCCTGGAGGTCGCGAACCTCAGCGTCGGCCTGCCGGAGTGCTGACGCTCCGAGGACCAGCGCCCCTGTGATGATCCGGGGCCCATGAGGCCCCGACCCACGCGGGCCACGCATGGCCCGCGCGCCTCACGACGCCACGGGGGCGGCTACCTCTTGCGCTTGCCGCGAACCGCCGACACCGGCACGACCTTCGCCTTCGGCGCCGGCCGGTCCTGGAGCCACGCCTCCACGTCCTTCGCCTGCGCCGCGCGGCCAGAGGACGTGAAGCGCGCCTGCGCCTGGGTCGCCGCGTCGCGGGCCGCCTCCTGCTCCCCTTCCTTCCACAGCGCCTGCGCCAGTGCGAAGCCCGACTCGCCCAGCGAGTCCTCCTGCGCGTCCTTGAACGTCAGCGCCTGCTGGAGCGGCGCGATGGCGTCACGCGTGCGGCCCATTCCCAGCAGCGCCTGCCCCACGCCATCCAGCGAGTACTGGAGCAGCTCGTCGTCCGCCTCCAGCTTCGCCCGCTTCACCGCCAGCGACTCCTCGTAGTCCTTCAACGCCTCCGGGTAGCGCTTGAGCGCGAGCAGGCTCATGCCCTCTTCATCCAGCGCCTCCGCCAGCTTCACGCTCTGCGCCCCCAGCAGCGTGCGGTGGATGGAGACCGACACCCGCGCGTGCTCCAGCGCCCCGGTGAAGTCCTTCTGCTCGCGCAGCGCCATGGACAGCGCCTGATGCCGGCGCGCGGTGTCCAGGTGCACGGGCCCCAGCGCCTTCTCCGTCTGCTGGAGCGCGTCCGACAGCACCTTCACCGCGTCCGCTGACGCGCCCGTCTCCAACAACGTGCGCCCCAGCGTGAACGTCACCCGCGCCCGCTTGGGGTGCCCTTCCGGCAGCGCCGTCGCGAGCAACCCCGACGCCTTCTCCAACAGCGCCCGCGCCTCATCCGGGTGGTCCCGCATCAGCGCGAGGTTGGCCTCGTTCACCTTCAGGTCGCTCTCCAGCACCGCGTCCCCGCCCACGCGCTTGAGCGTCGCGTCCCCCAGCCGGCCCCAGCGCTGCGCCAGCTCGTACTTCTCCCGCTCCCCATCCACGTAGATGAGCTTGTTCATCACGGACACCGCCAGCCGGTCCGCCCGTCCCGCCTCCGCGTCGTAGACGGCCTGCTCCAGCACCGCGCCGCCCGCGTCCTTGTCCCCCAGCACCGCCTGCGCCCAGCCCAGGTGGAAGCGCAGCTCCGCCACCAGCGGCAGGTAGCCCGTGGCCACCACGCGCGCCTCCGCCTTCTTCGCCAGCTCCAGCGCCTTGGGCATGCGGCTGGTGTCGATGCGCGCCTTCACCTCCGCCAGCTGGTCCTCCAGCGCGTCCAGCTCCGCGCGCTTCGCCGCATCCGCCGGCCGGGGCTGCACCTCCGAAAGCGCCGCCACGTCCGCGCAGTCGGCAGGAGCAGGCAGCGCGTAGACCGCGTCCAGCGACTTGTCCACGAGCGCCGCGTCCGCCGTCTGCAACGTGCCGACGAGCGCGCCCAGGTCCTTGCGCCGCCGCTCCAGGCACACGAAGCGCTGGGACAAGAGCTCCTCCGTCTGCACCTCGCGCACCCGGGTGTCCTCGCACGCCGTGGTGTGCTGCGCCGCCCACTGCGCGCCGTAGCCGTCCAGCACCGCGCCCACCCGGCGCGCCATGTCCTGCGCCACCGGGCTCTTCGTCGCCAGGAACGCCTGCGTCACCTTCTCGCGGGCGTCCGCCCCCCAGCGCTCCGCCACCAGCGCCTCCGCGCCAGCGCACACCCGCGAGCGCGACCACACCGCGCCGCCCGCCACGCCCAGCACCACCGTGGCCGCCACCGCGGCGCCCACCCTCCGGTTGCGCAGGGCCCGCTTCTCCCGCTGGGCCAGCGCCTCCAGCAGCGCCGCCATGGAGCGGAAGCGGTCGCGAGGCTCCAGCGACAGCCCCTTCATCAACGCGCGGCGCACCCAGGTGGGCACCTTCGTGTCGCGCGGCGGCTCCTGGATGGGCGACGGCGGCAGCACCTGCGCCACCACCGCCTCCGTCACCCCGGGCTCATCGCCGCCGCTCCGCGGCCTCAACTGCGAGGCCACCCGGGACAGCTCATCCGGGTCGAACGGACGGATGCCGTACAGCGCGCGGTAGAGCGCCGCGCAGAAGCTGAACTGGTCGGAGCGCGAGTCCAGCAGCTCGCCCCGGAACTGCTCCGGCGACATATAGGCGGGCGTGCCCATCACCAGCCCCGCCTGCGTGAGCTGCGAGTTCAGCAGCGGCGAGTCCTCCTCCGCCACCGGCCGCGCCCGCTCGCCGCCGTTTTCGTCGTCGTCCACCTCGCCCATGGGCCGCGCGAGCCCGAAGTCGGTGACGTAGACGCGCCCGTCCTTGCCCACCAGCACGTTGGCCGGCTTGAAGTCCCGGTGCACCAGCCCCGCCACGTGCGCGGCCTCCAGGCCCCGGCCCGCCGCCAGGTACTTGTCCAGCAGCTCCTGCCACGTCCGGGGCTTCGCCTTCGTCCAGTCGCGCAGCGTGCCGCCGTCCACCAGCGCCATCGCCACGTAGACCTGGTGGTCCCACTGCCCCACTTCAAAGACGGGGATGACGTTGGGGTGGGAGATGCGCGCCATCGCCTGCGCTTCCCGCAGGAGCCGCGCCCGCCCCTGCTCCAGGTCCTCGTGACCGCCCTTCACCCGCAGCAGCTTCAGCGCCACCTTGCGGTCCAGGTCGGGGTCATAGGCGGCGTACACCACCCCCATGCCGCCCTGCCCCAGCACCTTCAATGGAAGGAAACGGCCCACCTGCCGCGACGCCAGCCGCTGCGCCTCGCCCCCCGC
>NZ_RAWD01000489.1:0-5023 GCF_003612065.1 Corallococcus sp. CA047B | reverse complement strand
CTGAGATCCCGGCCGCCTTGGGGGCGGGGGCGGCCGGGATCTCAGCGCTCTTGGTACAGCCGGCGCCCAACAGGGTCACCGCGGCCAGCACGGGAGCAACACGCTTCCAACAGAGGAGGAGCACGGCCGCGGGTCTTAGCCACGCGCGCAGGGCTTGTAAAGCAAGGCGGCCTTTGGCAGGGAGGCCTCCCAACCATGCCCAGAGTCCTGCTGCTGCACACCGGAGGCACGCTCGGAATGGCCGGCGGCCGCCCCTCCGCCCTGCGTCCGGCGGCCTTCTTCAAGACCCTCCGCCAGCGCGTCCCGGAGCTGTTCCAGCTCGCGGACATCGAGCTGGAGCTGTTCTCCAACCTCGACAGCTCCGAGATGCAACCCGAGCTGTGGACGCGGATGGCCGCCCACCTCCACCGTCGGCTACCCGACTTCGACGGGGCGGTGGTGACCCATGGCACGGATACGCTCGCCTATACGGCCAGTGCGCTGTCCTTCATGTTGCGCAACCCGCCCTGCCCCGTGGTGCTGACGGGTTCACAGCGACCGCTGGGGGAGATCCGCTCGGATGCGCGGCTCAACCTCATTGACGCGGTGCTCTCCGCCATCCAGGGGCCGCGCGAGGTCACCATCTGCTTCGATTCGCACCTGTACCGGGGCAACCGCACGCGCAAGGTGAAGGTGGCCGAGTACGACGCCTTCGAGAGCCCCAACTTCCCCGTGCTGGGCACCCTGGGCGTGGACGCCACCTTCGAGGAGGGCTTGAAGGCCAGAGGCCCCTTCCGGCTGCACGCCGACCTGGATCCGCGCGTCTTCGTCCTGAAGGTGTACCCGGGGTTGGATCCCGCCCTGCCCCTCCAGCTGTTGCCCCACGTGAAGGGGCTGGTGCTCGAGGCCTATGGGGCGGGCAACGTGCCAATCGCTCCGGAGCTGGGACGCTCCTTCCAGCCGCTCTTCGTGGAGGCCCGGGAGCGGGGCATCCCGGTGCTGGTGGTAAGCCAGGCCTACCGCAACGGGGTGGACCTCACGCTCTATGAGTCCGGGGCCATGGCCCTGGAGCAGGGCGCGGTGGGCGGTGCGGACATGACCCCGTCCGCGGCGCTGGTGAAGCTGATGCAGGGGCTGGCCGAGCACCCCCGGGGGGGCGAGCCCCTGGCGCGATTCCTGCGGACGCCGGTGGCCGGGGAGCTGTCCGTCGGGCGTCCGACAGTCCCCAGGCCCGTCAAGAAGCGGCGCCGGCCGGCCCGGGTGGGGCGGGTCGGCTGACACCGGGTGCGTGAAAGGAGCGTGGGTGTGCTTGCCGCCGTGAAAAGGCGGCCCGTAAGATGGGAGGTGCGATGTCCGAGGAGAAAACTTCCGTCCATTCCATTTCGGACCTGCTGGGCAGTGCCCAGCAGCAGAGCGCGTACCTGATCGTCATCAGCGCGAAGTCCGCCGCCGGCATCGGGCGGATGTTCAAGCTGGACCGCTCGGAAGTGGTGCTGGGCCGAAGCTCCGAGGCCCAGTTCCAGGTGGAGGACGACGGCATCTCCCGGAAGCACGCCAAGGTGGTGGCCATTGGAGATGGCCGCTTCCAGCTGGTGGACCTGGGCAGCACCAACGGCACGTACCTGAACGGGCTGAAGGTGAGCGCGGCGCCGCTGTACGACGGCGACAAGATCCAGATCGGCTCCAACACGGTGCTGAAGTTCAGCATCCAGGACGCGCTGGAGGAGCAGTACCAGCGCAGCATCTACGAGTCCGCCACGCGCGACGGCCTCACCCGCGTCTACAACAAGAAGTACTTCATGGAGACGGTGCGCAAGGAGTTCGCGTACTGCCTGCGCCACCGCGTGCCGCTGTCGCTGGTGCTGTTCGACGTGGACCACTTCAAGCGCATCAACGACGTGTACGGCCACCCGGCCGGAGACTTCGTGCTGACGCGCATCGCGCAGCGGGTGGCGGACACGGTGCGCACCGAGGACCTGCTCGCGCGCTACGGCGGCGAGGAGTTCGCGCTGATGCTGCGCGAGTCCGCCGAGGACGCGGCCCTGGCGTGCGCGGAGCGCTGCCGCGTGGCGGTGGACCGCGCCGACTTCATCTTCAGCGGCACGCCCATCAAGGTGACCATCAGCCTGGGTGTGGCGACGCTGCTGGACTCGGACTTCTCCCAGCCGGAGGACCTCATCTCCGCCGCGGACAAGTACCTCTACCGGGCCAAGCACGCGGGCCGGAACCGCGTGGACGCCAAGGCCGTCAGCGGCGCGTGAGCGGAAGCCACGCCGGGGCCCGGAGCAGCGGGCCTCCCTTGCGTCCGGTGACATACCTGCGTGAGTCCACAGGCGCGGCCCGAGCTTCGCGTCGGAGCCCGCCCGGCGTCAGCGACCGAAGCCCAGCCTTCGCAGCCCGTCCTGCGACACGTGCTTCACATGCGAGTCCGCGTCGCGGGCCGCCGCTTCGCTCAACGCCGCCACCGCCTGCGGCCCTCCCAGCACCGTGAGCGTCCGCGCCGCGGCGACGCGCACGTCCGCCACCGGATCCGTGAGCAGCCGCTCGGCGAGCACCCGCACGTGCGGAGCGCGGCCCACGAACTCCAGCGCGCGCGCCGCCGCCGCCCGCACCATGGGATGATCCGACCCCAGCAGCCCGGCGGCATCATCCCCACGCGATGGCTGCCGGTACGTGGCCAGCACGTCCAGCGCGGCGGCCACCACCTCCGGCTCCCCGTCCTCCAGCGCCGTCGCCGCCAGCTCCAACGCCTCCGGGTTCCGGGGAAGTGCCCCCAGCGCGCGCACCGCCCCCGCACGCACCGGGGCAACCTTGGAGGATGCGTAGGGGGTCAGACGGCGCATGGGGCTCCCGCCCTCCGTGCAGTCCCCCATCACCGCCACCGCCTCGCCTTGAATCTCCGGCGTCCGCGCGTTGCGCCCTTCCGCCACCTCCCGGAGGAAGGCCGCGCACCCCTTCTCATGGGCCATCGCTTCCAGCCACGGCCGGGCGGTCTCCGCCGTCTCGGCCGCCTTCACCCCCTGGAGCGCGACGTCGCGCAGGGGCTTTCCACCGGCTTCCGCCAGTCCCCGCGCCGCATGCTCGCGCACGCGGGCATCCCCGTCGCCCAGCGCTCCCTCCAGCTCGCGGCTTGCCAGGGGACCGTAGCGGCGCAGGCCCGCGGCCGCCGTGCGCCGGCGCTGCGCATCCCCCGACGCCAGCTCCGGCCGAAGCGCGTCGATTTCACGCGAGTACACGGCGAAGAGCCGGTTGACGGCGGCCTCGTCCGGGGGCTTCGCCTCCATGAGCAGCAGCCGGCCCACCGACACACGCTGCCGCTCGGCGACGACGGACAGGAGCGAGGCCATGACTTCATCGCCCGCCACGGGTCGCGACGCCACCGCGTCCAGCACCACCCGCGTCGCCGACCGCCCCTGGAACGTGGCCAGGTGCAGGAGCGCGGGCATCCGCACGGAGGGCTCCTGCGCGAACATCTCCAGGAAGAGCGCCTGCCGGATGCCCTCCTTGCGCTTCCACACCCGCGCGGCGGCGGACGGCCCCCGGGCTCCAGCGTCCTGAAGGAAGTCCGCCGTGGACTTCCCGGCGTCGGCTGCGGCGCGAACCGCGGTGAGGCACGGCCCCAGGTCCGCCTCCGAGGGGGCGTCCATGATCCAGTCCGCCAGCGCCCGCCGGTCCGTGAGCCCCCGGCTCCGGGCCCCCGCGCGCACCGCCGCCCAGCGCACCCGCCAACTGGGGTCCTTGAGCGCGGACGTCAGGGCGACCTGCGCCTCTGCTCCGCCAGCCCCCAGGGCAGGCACCCAGCTGTCCACCCGCCCACCGGTGACGCAGAGGGGGCAGGTCCGGGCCCGCAGGGAGGGGTCGGTGACGTGGCGACGACAGGAGGACCAGCACTCGGAAGCCACCGTCCCGGCCCGGGAGGGACTGGCCGCCAGCAGGAGCACCAGGAGAAGGAGGCAACGCACGCGGCGGGCAGTGTAGCGCACCCGGCCCCCATCCTTTCCGTGCGGGTCTCCTTGCCTTTTGCGCCCTGCTGCGCCATACCCCCGGCCCTTTGAAAATTTTCAGATCGCATCCAGCTAGGCGGAAGGAGGTGACTGCATGCCCGGTATTCGAGTGAAGGAAGGTGAATCCATCGAGAGCGCCCTCAAGCGCTTCAAGAAGGCCACCGAGAAGGCCGGAATCCTTTCCGAGATCCGCAAGCGCGAGCACTACGAGAAGCCTTCCGTGAAGCGGAAGAAGAAGGCCCTCGCCGCCAAGAAGCGCGCTGTGAAGAAGGCCCGCAAGTCGTACTAGCAGGCCCGCAGTAGAGGAGCCGGGGCGCCCCTGAGATGTCAGGTGCCCTGGCTCTTGCCGTCCCATCCCCTTGGCTTGGCGAACCCCTTCGCCGCCTGTGAGGAATCCCGACATGGCCACCCTGAAAGAGCGCATCGACGCGGACCTGAAGGACGCGATGCGGTCCAAGAACGAGCTGACCCTGAGCGTGCTGCGGATGCTCAAGAGCGCCGTGAAGTACAAGGAAGTCGAGCCGGGTGCCTCCGCCCTGGACGACGACGCCGTGCAGAAGGTCATCAACACCCTCATCAAGCAGCGCCGCGAATCCGTCGACCAGTTCAAGTCCGGAGGCCGCCCCGAGCTTGCCGAGAAGGAAGAGCAGGAGATCGCCGTCCTGCAGAAGTACCTGCCCCAGCAGCTGTCCGCCGAGGAGCTCTCCGCCCTCGTCACGGCCGCCATCTCCGAGTCCGGAGCCCAGGGCCCCAAGGACATGGGCGCGGTCATGAAGAACGTGAACCCGAAGATCCAGGGTCGCGCGGAAGGCCGGGCCGTCTCCGACGAAGTAAAGGCCCAGCTGTCCAAGCTGTCCTGAACCACGGCCGCACCCCGGGAGCGGGCGCCGGAGGATTTCCTCCAGGCGCCCTCCCAATCCACCGGGCTCTTGAGCGGATTTTTTGATCCCTCGCCCGCTCGCCGCTAACTGCTGATCCTCGAAGAGGTCGTCCGCTTCCTGTCTCTTATACCCATCTGACGCTGCCGACGAGCGCATAAC
>NZ_RAWD01000488.1:0-5043 GCF_003612065.1 Corallococcus sp. CA047B | reverse complement strand
CTTCGTGCCCGTCCCGCCGCGAAGACGGGCACGAAGTAGGGACTTCCCGTCCGGACACCGGGTTGCGGTGTTCACCGGAAGTCTTTTGACTTTGATATTCACTATCAATATCGTCTGGCCCCACTGAACGCAGGGAGCCGCGATGCACGAGGGATGCGGGCCGCAGGGAAGTGCCGGGGAGCTGCGCTGCATGTGCGGCAGCCTGTTGGCGCGGCTGGTGCCGGGCGGCGTGGAGTTGAAGTGCCGCCGGTGTCACCGGACGCAGGTGGTTCCGCTGGAGGGCTCGGCGCCTTCCCGGGACACCCGCAGGGGCTTGGCGGCGCCCCGGGGTGAAGGCGGCTGAAGCAGGCGTGGAGGGTCCGGGGCCGCGTGAGGCTCCGGAGGTGCTGGACGTGTGTTTCCTGAGGCCCGAGGCCCTTGAGCCCAGCGCCCGACAGGCTTCCTTTCGCGGAAGCCCCCGGCTTGCGTGCCGGGAGGACCTGGGATGCCCGGGCGTTGGCGTGGCTTCGCACTGCTGAGTCTCTTGCTGTCCGGCGTGGCCGGGGCGCAGGGCGTGCCGTCCGTGGACGGTGGCGTGGCGGATGTGTCGCCCGTGGACGGTGGCGTGGCCGAGGAGGCCCCCGCGCTCCAGACGGTGGTGACGGGCTCACGCAGCCAGGAGCGCGTGCGCGAATCCCCGGTGACGACGGAGGTCATCACCCGCGCGGAGATCGTCGCGAGCGGGGCGCGGGATGCCTCGGAGCTGCTCTCCGCGCGCCCGGGCCTCGTGGTGCAGCAGGGCTTCTCCGGGGCGGGGCTGTCCATGCAGGGGCTGGCGCCGGAGTACGCGCTGGTGCTGGTGGATGGCGAGCGCGTCACCGGCAAGGTGGACGGCGACGTGGACCTGTCGCGCCTGTCGATGGAGGACATCGAGCAGGTGGAGATCGTGAAGGGCCCGGGGTCGGTGATGTACGGGAGCGACGCGGTGGCGGGCGTGGTGAACTTCATCACGCGCAAGGCGCAGCGCCCCCTGGGCGCGGACCTGCGGGCCGCCTACGGCACGCGCAACCGGCTGGACCTGGACGCGACGGGCGAGACGCGCGGCGATGCGTGGGGCCTGCGCATGAGCGCGGGGCTCCAGCGCGGCTCCGCGTATGACCTGGACCCCACCGACCTGGGCACCACGGGCAGCAGCCTGAACGGATATGACCTGTCCGCGCGCGGCGACTGGCGCGGCTCGGAGACGCTGTCGCTGGAGGGCACCGCGTCCTTCTCCCACCGGCTCCAGCGCGGCGTGGACCTGGGCGCGGGCAGTGCGGTGTTCGACCGCGCGACCCGCGACAACACCTTCGCCTCGCGCCTGTCGCCGTCCTGGCGGCTGGGGCAGAAGGCGACGCTGCGCACGGACCTGTCCTACGGGCACTACGAGCGCCGCTACCTGCGCGACCAGCGCAACGCCTCCGCGCTGGACTCCGTGGAGGACACGCGCGACCAACAGGCCCGCCTGGGTGTGCAACTGGACGCGCGGCCCGGCTCGCACGCGTTCGTGGTGGGCACGGAGTACCTGGGCGAGTGGCTGCACTCGGACCGGCTGGACGGCGGCAAGGGGAGGCGCGGGCGCGGCTCCTTCTACGCGCAGGACACCTGGACGATCTGGGAGAAGCTGGGGCTGGTGATCGTGCGGGGCGGGCGGGTGGACCTGGATTCGCAGTTCGGCTTCGCGGTGACGCCCCGGGCAGCCCTGAAGGTCGACCCCTTGTCGTGGCTCACGGTGCGCGCCGGCTACGGGTGGGGCTACCGCGCGCCGAGCTTCCAGGACCTGCTCATCGACTTCGAGAACCCCGCGGTGGGCTACACCGTGCGCGGCAACCCGGACCTGAAGCCCGAGCGCTCCCGCAGCTACAACCTCAACGTGGAGGTGCGGCCCTTTGGCGACTCCGTGGTGTGGGCGGGCGTGTTCCAGCACTCGCTGCGCGACATGATCGCCGCGTCGCTCCAGTCCGAGGGCGAGGCCCTGCGCTACTCGTACATCAACATCGCCCGGGCGCGCGTGCGCGGCGGCGAGCTGGGCGTGCGCCAGTCGCTGCCCGGCCGCGTCCAGGTGGAGCTGGGCTACACGCTCACCGACGGCACGGATCAGGACCTGGAGCGCGCGCTGGAAGGCCAGGCGCGCCACCGGTTCACCGCGCAGGCCTCCTGGCGCTACCGCCCGTGGGGCCTGGAGGCCCTGGTGCGCGGCGCGCTCACGGGCGAGCGGCCCTTCTACCCAGATACCAACGGAGACGGTGTGGCGGATTCCTACCGTGCCAGCCCCACCGTCTCCCTGGATGCCCGTATCGCCTGGCGGATGCCAGCGGACGGGCTCCAGCTTTTCGTCGTCGGCACCAACCTCACCGACGCGGGCAATCCCGACGACCTGCCCATTCCACCCCGCACCGTCCAGGCCGGGGTGTCCACCCGCTTCTGACCGTCCCCTCCCACCTCCGTGTTTCCTGCAAGGAGTCCGCATGTTCCCCATTCCGTTGCGCCCTGGCTTCCTGGGCCGCGCCTGCGCGGCGCTGCTCGTCGCGGGCTTGAGCTCCGCCTGCGGTGACGACCTCCAACCCCAGCCGGGACCCGAGGACGAGGAGGACCCCGTCGTCCATCCGGAGGACAGCGCCAACCTCAAGCACCAGGACAACGGTGACGGGTCCTTCACGTCGGTCATCAACGCGACGGAGCCGGCGCTGTGGGTGGGCCTGGACTTGGACACCGGCAAGGAGGTCAGCGCGACCGAGGACGCGGCCTGGGACCTGGCCTTCCAGCGCTTCGTGGTGAAGTCGCGCGGCGGCGTCAGCGGGACGGGCGGCGTGCAGGTGGCCCTCCTGACGGACACGTCGTTCGCGGCGCTCACCCAGGCGCCGTCAACGGGCTGGTCCACGGATGCCGCGGACGGCGACGACACGGACACCACCCTGGACACGGTCTTCAACACGGCGGGCGGCTGGTATCTCTACGACCTGAAGTTCCACACGCTCACGCCGCGCGCGCAGCTCTACGTCGTCCGCTCCGACCAGGGGGCGTACTTCAAGGTGGAGCTGCTGTCGTACTACGACGACGCCGGTTCGCCCGCGAACCTGAAGCTGCGCTGGGCGAAGGTCGCCGCGCCGGCCGGGGGGCAGCCGTGATGACGCCCCAGACGGAGAAGGCCGGGAGCACGACCGCCGCGCTGCGAGAGCGCTGGCAGGCCCTGCGGGAGTCCCAGCCGCGCACGCGCATCCGCGACGCGGCGGAGCAGTTGGGGGTGAGCGAGGCGGAGCTGCTCGTCACCGGGTTGAACGGGGAGCTGGTGCGGCTGGAGCCGCGCTTCGACGTGCTCCTGCCCCGGCTGGAGTCGCTGGGGCGGGTGATGGCCCTGACGCGCAACGCGTCCGCGGTGCACGAGAAGAAGGGCGTCTACCGCAAGGTGGAGGTGCACGGCGCGATGGCGCTGGTGCTGGACGAGGACATCGACCTGCGGCTGTTCCTGTCGCGGTGGTGCTTCGCGTTCGCGCTGCGCGAGGACGTGTCCGGCGAGGTGCGCCGCAGCCTCCAGATCTTCGACGCGGCGGGCACCGCCGTGCACAAGATCTACCTCCAGCCGGAGGCGGACGTCGCCGCCTTCGAGGCGCTGGTGGCGGAGCTGACACACGAGGACCCATCCCATGTGTTGAACGTGGTGCCGGTGGCGCCGCCGCCCGTGCCCCTGCCGGACGCGGACATCGACGCGCCAGGGCTGGTGGACGGCTGGCGCGCGCTCCAGGACACGCACGAGTTCTTCGCGCTGCTCAAGCGCTTCAAGGTGGCGCGCACGCAGGCCCTGCGGCTCGCGGGCCCGGAGTTCGCGTTGCCGGTGGCGCCGGACGCGCTGGGCTGGACGCTGGAGCGCGCCGCGTCGTCGGGGCTGCCCATCATGATCTTCGTGGGCAACCCGGGGGCGATTCAGATCCACACCGGGCCGGTGCGCACGGTGCGGCCCATGGGCCCGTGGATGAACGTGTTGGATCCGGGCTTCAACCTCCACGTGCGCGCGGATCAGGTCCACTCCGCCTGGGTGGTGCGCAAGCCCACGCGCGACGGCACCGTCAGCTCGCTGGAGCTGTTCGACCGGGCGGGAGAGAACATCGGTTTGCTGTTCGGCAAGCGGAAGCCGGGGGAGCTGGAGTCCCCGGCGTGGCGGACGCTGATGGAAGAGCTGGGCCGGGCGCTGCCCGCGGTGGAGGTGGCGTCATGAAGCGCACGGCTTCGAAGTGGGGGCTCGTCTGCGCGCTGTTCGCGCTGTCCGCGCACGCGGCGCCGCCCGAGCCGAAGAAGGCCGCGCCGAAGCTCGTGGTCATCGGGCCGGCCATCACGCAGACGGTGTTCGCGCTGGGCGCGGGCGACCGGGTGGTGGGCGTGGATGACTCCAGCGGAGCGCTGCCGGAGGCGTCGAAGGTGCGCACGGTGGGCTACCAGCGCGCGCTGTCGGCCGAAGGGGTGCTGTCGCTGGGCGCGGGCCTGTTGCTGGGCTCGGCGGAGGCCGGGCCGCCCGCGGTGCTGGAGCAGTTGAAGCAGGCGGGCATGCAGGTGGAGACGTTCGCCAACGAGCCCACGGTGGAGGCGGCGCGCGCTCGCATCCAGACCGTCGCGGAGCGACTGGGCACGCCGGAGCAGGGCAAGGCGCTGGTGGCGAAGCTGGACGAGGACCTGGCCCGGGCGGCCGGCCGCGTGACGGCGCTGAAGGGCGCGAAGCCGCCGCGCATCCTCGCGGTGTACGCGCGCGGCGCGGGCACGATGATGGTGGCGGGCTCCGGGTCGGTGGCGGACACGCTCATCCGGCTGTCGGGCGCGGTGAATGCGGTGGGGGAGCTGAAGGGCTACAAGCCGCTCAGCGCGGAGGCCGTGGTGGCGGCGGCGCCGGACTTCGTGTTGCTGCCCGCGGGCTCGGTGGAGACGGTGGGCGGCGCGGAGGGCCTGTCGAAGCAGCCCGGCCTGTCGCAGGTGAAGGGCTGGAAGCTCGTCACGGTGGAGGACGTGGACTTCATGGGGCTGGGGCCGGGCCTGGGC
>NZ_RAWD01000487.1:0-5045 GCF_003612065.1 Corallococcus sp. CA047B | reverse complement strand
TAAGAGACAGGCACAGGAGCCCACCCTGGCGCCGGACCTGACGGTGACGCAGGAGGCCTTCTGTCCTCCCACCTCGGCGGCCACCCAGCGCGTGAAGACGATTCTTCCGCCCTCGGAGCTCGGGATTCCCCGCTTCGCGGCGGCGCCGAGCAGCTTCGCGGACTTCCGCGGGGTGCTCCACTTCGCGGTGAACTTCGAGGACGGCCACAGCGCCCTCTGGAAGAGCACCGGCACCGAGGCAGGCACCACCCAGGTGAAGGACTTCCCCGCCTCCCCCACCTTTTCGTCCAACGTGTCCCGGCTCACCGCCACCCCGACCCACCTCTTCTTCCAGGCGCCGGATGCGACGCACGGGCACGAGCTGTGGGTGAGTGACGGCACGGGCGCGGGGACCCGGCTCGTCAAGGACCTGACGCCGGGCGAGGACGGTTCATCCCTGGCGCACCTGAAGGCGATGGGCAACGACCTGGTCTTCTTCCGGGAGGTCTTCGACCAGGCCGCCTCGGCCACGCGCCATGAGCTGTGGCGCTCGGACGGCACGGACGCGGGCACGGTGCGCCTGCGCGACTTCGGGACGACCGTGGACGTAAGCTCCCTGGACGCGAAGACAGGCAACGCAATGCTCTTCTTCGTGCGCGAGGTGGAGGGAGCCACCAGCCTCTGGCGGACGGACGGCACCGCCGCCGGCACCGTCCAGGTGAAGCGACTGGATGCGGGCCCCAATACCTATCCGTCCGAATTGCGCGCCACGGCGGCGCTCGCCCTCTTCACCTTGAGCGAGAGCACGGGCCTGACGGAGCTGTGGAAGTCGGACGGCACGGCGGGCGGCACGGTGCGGCTGGCGTCCTTTGGTGCCTCGCGCGCGGTCCAGGTGCTGGGGGCGCTGGGCACCAACGCCTACGTCACGACCACCTCGCGCACCACCCAGTACATGGTCATCTACCGCGTCCCGCTCGCGGGTGGGAACCCGACGCCCGTCGTCACCCTGCCCAATGACTACGCAGCGCAGGGCTCGGCGTTCCCCCGCGTCAACGCCGTGAGCGGTGCCCCGGGGGGCACGAAGCTGTTCTTCTCCGTCGACATCGGCAGCAACGGCCCCGCGCCCACCGACACCCAGCTCTGGGTCACCAACGGCACCGCCGGGGGCACGACGCTGCTGCGCCGCCCGCTGAGCCTGTCGGACGAGTACAGCTCGCCGGTGTACGCGGTGGCGGACAACCTCGTCTACTTCAGCGCTCCCGACACCTCGGGGGAGAACATCGAGCCCTGGGTGAGCAACGGCACGACGGGCGGGACGCGCCAGCTCAAGGACATCGCCCCTCCGTCCGTCGGGGCGTCCTCCTTCCCGCGCGAGTTCTTCCGCGTGGGCTCGCGCGTCTTCTTCAGCGCCTTCGACGACACGGCGGCGGGCCAGCTCTGGTCCTCCGCGCTCAGCAACACCTGCGTGGCGCCGGAGGAGACCCTGTAGGCACCACCGGGTGGATCCCCGCGCCGTCCCGGGCCCGGCCGACGGGACGGCCCCCCGCCCGCCGGGGCTCCTGGCGGGTGACCGTGCCGGGCGGACGCGTGGGTGTTAGACACCGGCGCATGCCCACCGTCAGCCCCAGCGCACGCCTCGCAGGACAACGCCTCGAGCGCAGCCGGGCCTCCCGGCAGTTCGAAGGCCAAGGCTTCCGCAACACCGCGCCCGTGGGGCCCGGCCTCCAGGGCAACCCGCTGCCGCTGTTGGGGGAGTACTTCTTCGGCGGCACGCAGCGCACGCCGCCCGGCCCCCTTCCGGTGGACGACCCACGCGGCACCTGGGCCCGCGCGCCGGACACCGGTCTGCGCGTCACCTGGCTGGGCCACAGCACCCTGCTGCTGGAGGTGGACGGCGCGCGCGTGCTCACCGACCCCGTCTTCGGCGACCGCGCCTCGCCCGTGTCCTTCGCGGGCCCCCGGCGCTTCCACGCCCCGCCCGTGCCCCTGGACGCGCTGCCGGACCTGGACGCGGTGCTGGTGTCGCACGACCACTACGACCACCTGTGCCGCAGCACCATCCAGGCGCTGGCGAAGCGGCGCGTGCCCTTCATCACCGCGCTGGGCGTGGGACAGCACCTGGAGGCGTTCGGCGTGGCGCCGGAGCTCATCACCGAACTGGACTGGTGGGAGCACCACCGCGTCGGTCCGGTGGGCTTCACCGCCGCGCCCTCGCAGCACTTTTCCGGCCGGGGCCTGGGCGACCGCAACAAGACGCTGTGGGCGTCCTGGGTGCTCACCACCGACAAGCACCGGCTGTTCTTCAGCGGCGACACCGGCCTCACGTCGGAGTTCGAGGAGATTGGCCGCCGGCATGGCCCCTTCGACCTGGTGATGCTGGAGGTGGGCGCCTTCCACCCGAGCTGGGGCGGCATCCACCTGGGGCCGGAGAACGCGCTCAAGGCACACGCGATGCTGGGCGGCGGCACGCTGATGCCGGTGCACTGGGGGACCTTCAACCTGGCGCTGCACGCGTGGGATGAGCCCGCGGAGACGCTGGTGCGGCTGGCCACGGAGCAGCAGGTGCGCCTGTTCACGCCGGGCCTGGGCCGGGGCCTGGAGCCCTCGCGCGTGGAGGGCGTGACGCCGTGGTGGCGCGACGTGGGCGAGCGCCGGCTCGTGCCGCAGACCGCACCCTGAGGCTTCGCGGCGCTGACGTCCCACCGGGAAGGACTCGACGCCCACACCAGGCGCGAGCGTAGAGTCCCTTTCCATGCTCCGCTCCCGGCTCGTCCCGACGCTCTCCCTGGCAGCGCTGCTGTGCCCCCTCCTGGCCTGCGACCCCGCGGCAGGAGGCAAGCCCCGGACAGAGGATCCGCCCCCTGTCGTCACGAAGAGCGCGAAGCGGGGCCTCGCCTATGGCTACCACTCGGCCGCGGACCTGAAGGCGCTCTCGCCCGGAATGAGCTGGTGGTACAACTGGTCCCCCCGCCCCGAAGCTGGCGCCGCGAGCGTCTACGCCTCCGAGGCCGTCACCTTCGTGCCCATGGCCTGGGGCGGCACGCCCAACGCGGATCAGCTCGCATCCGAAATCCCCGCGGGCGCGCAGTACCTGCTGGGCTTCAACGAGCCCAACTTCCTGAGCCAGGCGAACAAGACGCCCCGGCAGGCCGCCGCGCTCTGGCCCGTGCTGGAGGAAGTGGCCCGCCGCAAGCAGCTCAAGCTGGTGTCCCCGGCGGTGAACTACTGCGGCGACTGCGTCACGGAGGACGGCGTCAAGTTCACCGATCCAGTGGTCTACCTGGATGCCTTCTTCAAGGCCTGCCAGGGCTGCCAGGTGGATGCCATCGCCATCCACTGGTACGCGTGCGACCTGGGCGCGCTCAAGTGGTACGTGGAGCGGTTCAAGAAGTACGACAAGCCCCTCTGGCTGACGGAGTTCGCCTGCGGCGACATGCCCCATGACCAGATCACCGTCGAAGTGCAGAAGAAGTACATGGTGGATGCCATTCCCTGGTTGGAGTCGGAACCCGCCATCGAGCGCTACTCCTGGTTCTCCGGGCGCAACAACGAGATCCCCTCCATCAACCTGCTGGGAGCCTCCGGAGAGCTGACCGAGCTGGGCCGCCTCTACGTCACGCTGCCCGCCGGCACGTCGCCGCAGTCACCCTGAACGAAGGGTGAGCCTCCGTCCTACATGACAGGCGGGCCGCCTGCCCTCCAGGCAGCGAAGGAGCCATCCCCCAGGCGAAGACAGACGGGGAGCGGCCTACTCCGCGCTCCTGGATTTCTGGGGTAAAGATGACCGCCACATGGCACTTCAAGCGGGGGACGCGTTCGGACGGTATGAGCTGGTGTCCTGGCTGAGCCGGGGCGGCATGGCGGAGACGTGGCGCGCGCAACTGGTAGGCGCCGCCGGGGTGACCAAGCCGGTCCTCATCAAGAAGGTCCTCCCGGAGTACGCGGACGATGAGGCCTTCATCTCCATGTTCATCAGCGAGGCGCGCATCTCCGCCACGCTGTCCCATGGCAACGTCGCTCAAGTGTTCGACTTTGGCCGCGTGGATGGTGAGTACTTCCTCGCCATGGAGTTCGTGGATGGCCAGCCCCTCCACCGCGTCCTCAAGCGCGCCATCAAGAGCGGCATGGCCGCCCTGCCCGTCCCCGTCGCGGTCTTCATCGCGATGGAGATGTGCCGGGGGTTGCACTACGCGCACACCCGCACGGACAACAGCGGAAAGCCGCTGGACATCGTCCACCGCGACATCTCTCCGGACAACGTGCTCGTCGGCTACGAGGGCCAGGTCAAGATCGTCGACTTCGGCATCGCCAAGGCCAAGCTCCTGCGCGGCGTCAGGACGGAGCCTGGGGTCGTGAAGGGCAAGTACCTCTTCTTCTCCCCGGAGCAGGCGCGCGGCGAGGACGTGGATGCGCGCACCGACGTCTGGGCCACCGGTGTCGTGTTGTATGAACTGCTCTGCGGCAAGCTGCCCGTGGACGGGCCGCCCCAGGTCGTGATGACGCGGGTGGCACGAGGCGAGATTCCCCCGCCCGTTCGACTCCGGCCGGACCTGCCGGAGGAATTGAATGACATCGTGATGAAGGCGCTGACCGCGGACCGCGAGCAGCGCTTTGAATCCAGCCACGAATTCGCGGAGGCGCTGGCCGGCTTCCTGTATGCGAACCATTCGCGCTTCTCCTCGCTGAGCATCGCGAACCTGCTGCGGGTGCTGTTCCGTGGAGACCTGGAGCAGCAGGGCCGGCAGTTGGCGGTGCCGGGGACCTTCCAGCAGGAGATGAAGTCGTGGGGTGCGGCCCCTCTCGTGGCTGAGGTCGCGGCAAGGCCGCCCCAGGAGGGAATTCAGACCCGGCGCATCGCCCGGGCCGCGAAGCCGCCCAACACGGCCCTCACGGGGACGACGGAACCGGATCCGCCCGTACCGGCGGGGTCCTCCGGTGGATCGCGCAAGCTGCTCGTGGGCCTGGGAGCGGGAGGCGGGTTGCTCGCGACGGGCGCCGGCCTCTGGTTCCTGATGAGCTCCACGCCGCCCGTCGCGGAAGCACCGCCCCCCGTTCCGGAACCCCGC
>NZ_RAWD01000486.1:0-5064 GCF_003612065.1 Corallococcus sp. CA047B | reverse complement strand
CCACCACGCCCTCCACCACCGCCCGCGCCAGCTCGGGGGACTTGTTGGCCGAGTGGTACAGCGCGCCATGGGGCTTCGCGTGCCGCACCGGCACACCGCGCTCGCGGGCCAGCGACACCAACCGCGCGCACTGCTCCGCCACCTGCGCGCGCAGCACCTCCGGGGCCACGTCCAGGGCCTTGCGGCCAAAGCCCTCGCGGTCCACGAAGGACGGATGCGCGCCCGCCAGGGTGCCATGGCGCTCGCACAGCGCCAGGGCCCGCCGCATGGAGTCCGCATCGCCCGCGTGCCCGCCGCAGGCGATGTTCGCCAGGTGGGCCAGCGCGTAGAGCTGTTCGTCCTCCCCGGGCAGCTCCCCCAGGTCGATGTTGAGCAGGCACCGCGTCATGGGCCCACGCTACGCGAGCCCCGCCCGTCAGCGGTAGGTGATGAGCGCCCGGTGCACGCCCTCGAAGTGGCCGTGCTCGTTGAGGGTGGACAGATAGCGGCCCCGTTCGCTGTAGATCACCTTGGTGACCCCACAGTTGGCGAGCGTCCAGTTCGTCCGGAACGCATGCGCGTCCGGGATGCCCAGCAGGTCCTGGCTGATGGCCGTGATGGGACCGCCGGAGGTGAACACCAGCGCCGTCTTCGACGCCCCCAGCGAGGCAATCAGCGCGTCCATCGCCTCCAGGCAGCGCACCTTGAAGGCGGACCAGGACTCCTTGTACTCGCCGTCGTGCCCCCCCGCGACCCAGCGCGCGACGGACTGGGTGAACAGCTCCTGGTAGGCGCGGCGCGGGTCCTTCGCGGTGAGCAGCTCCTCGCGCAGCACGGTCCGGTCCGCGTAGCGCGGCGTGTGTCGCTCCACGACCTCCTCGTGGTCGAACTCGTTGAAGCCCGCCACCCGCCGGGGCTCCAACGCCTGTCCGAGCAGCTGGAGGCACGCGTCCGCCGTCTCGCGGTGACGCAGCATCGTGCCCGTCACCACCGCGTCCACGTTCGCCAGGCGCGAGCGCAGGGACGCCCCGAGCACGCGCGCCTGCTCCAGGCCGACGTCCGACAGCTTGTCGTAGTCCGCCGCGCCGAAGGACGCCTGCCCATGGCGTACCAGATAGACGACACCCATCAGCCCCCCGCCTTCTTGATGAGCTGCCGGCAGCGGAACGCGAGGTAGTTCGCGATGAGCCAGTAGTTCTTGAACGCCGGATTGCGCGTCTGCTTGTGGTGATAGCGGTAGTAGATCTGCTGGACGATGACCGCGAGCCGGAAGACGCCGTAGACCTCGTAGAAGGTCCAGTTGGCGGGCTTCAGGCCGGTGCGCTCCAGGTAGTAGGCCACCACCTCCTCGCGCCGCAGCATGCCGGGCAGGTCGGTGGGCTGCCGGCGCGTGGCGCGCAGGAACAGGTTGTCATCCGCGTGGACCCAGTAGGCCAGCGTGTTGCCCAGGTCCATCAGCGGGTCGCCCAGTGTGGCCATCTCCCAGTCGAGCACCCCGATGACCTCCGAGGGGTTCTCCGGACTGAGCACCACGTTGTCGAAGCGCCAGTCGTTGTGGATGACGCACGTGGCGATGTCCTGGGGCACGTTCGCCGCCAGCCAGTCGCGCACGTACTTCATCCGGGGCACGTTCCAGGTGCGCGCCTTCTCGTAGCGGTCGGACCAGCCGGAGATCTGTCGCTGCGGATAACCCGGCCCCTTGCCCAGCGACGTGAGCCCCACCGCCTGCGCATCCACGCCGTGCAGCGCGATGAGCTTGTCGATGACGTTGAGGCACAGCTGGCGCGTCTGGGCCTTGTCCAGGTTGAGCCCCCGGGGCAGGTGCTTGCGCGGGATGAGGCCGGGGATGCGCTCCATCACGTAGAACTCCGCGCCCATCACGGCCGGATCCTGGCACAGGCCCACCATGGTGGGCACCACCGGGTACGCGGGCTTCAGCGCCTGCTGCACCGTGTACTCGCGCGACATGTCGTGCGCGGACTTCGCCTTGGTGCCCGCGGGCGGCCTGCGCAGGATGAGGTCGCGGTTCTCGTACTTCAGGCGGTAGGTCCAGTTGGACGCGCCGCCCGTGTACTGGGTGATCTCCGGCGTGCCCACGAGTGACGGCACCTGGGCCTTGAGCCACGCGTCCACGGCGGGCACGTCCAGCGCCTCGCCGGAGCGCACGGCCTTGCCTTCATCCAGGGGAACAGGGGAGGCCATGATCAGCTCCCCCGGGAGAAGCCGCGCTTCGCGAGCTCGATGCGGGTGATGACGCCCTTGTGCACCTCGTCCGGGCCGTCCGCGATGCGCAGGCTGCGCGCCTGGGCGAAGAAGCCCGCGAGCGGCGTGTCGCGCGACACGCCCGCGCCGCCGTGCAACTGGATGGCGTCGTCCACCACCTTCTGGAGCACGTTGGGCGCCACGACCTTGATGGCGGAGATCTCCGTCATCGCGCCCATCGCGCCCACTTCGTCCAGCTTCCACGCCGCGTACAGCGTGAGCAGGCGGGCCTGGTCGATGGCGATGCGCGCCTCCGCCACGCGCTCGCGGTTGCCGCCCAGGTTGAGCAGCGGCTTGCCGAACGCGCTGCGGCCCATGCCCCGGTCGATCATCAGCTCCAGGGCCCGCTCCGACGCGCCGATGCAGCGCATGCAGTGGTGGATGCGGCCCGGCCCCAGGCGGCCCTGCGCGATTTCAAAGCCCATGCCCGGCCCGGAGATGAGGGCGGAGCGGGGCAGCCGCACGTCGTGGAAGTGCACCTCGCCGTGGCCGTGCGGGGCGTCATGGTCCCCGTACACCGGCAGCATGCGGATGATCTCCACGCCCGGCGCGTCCAGGGGGACGAGCACCATGGAGTGCTGGTGGTGGCGGTCCGCGCCCGTCTCCGGCGTGCGGCCCATGAAGATGGCCACCTTCGCGTTGGGGTGTCCCAGGCCGCTGGACCACCACTTCTTGCCATTGAGCACCACATCGTCGCCATCCAGCACGGCGGTGGCCTGCATGTTGGTGGCGTCCGACGACGCGGCGTCCGGCTCCGTCATGCAGAACACGGAGCGGATGTCGCCCGCGAGCAGGGGCTTCAGCCACTGCTCCTGCTGCTCCGGGGACCCGTAGCGCCAGAGCACCTCCATGTTGCCGGTGTCCGGGGCGCTGCAGTTGAAGACCTCCGGGGCCATGAAGCTGCGGCCCATCTGCTCCGCGAGCAGCGCGTACTCCAGCGTGCTCAATCCCGCGCCCAGCTTCGCGTCCGGGAGGAAGAGGTTCCACAGCCCTTCCGCCTTCGCGCGGGCCTTGAGCTCCACCATCACGGGCGGCACCTTCCACTGGCGCCAGTCTCCGCCGGCCTCCATCGCGTGCAGGGCCTTCAGGTAGGCACCCTCCACCGGCTCGATGTGCTCGGTCATGAAGCGCTTCACGCGCTCCAGGTATTCGGTCGTCCTGGCGGAGGGCTGGAAGTCCATGCGCGGCATCCTGCGCCCCGCCGGGTTGATGAAGCCACTGAATGTTGGTCATGTGTTCTCATGAACCGTGTTCAGGATTCAGCGGTCCGCCCGGCGCTCGACCTCAACCTCTTCCGCGTGTTCGACGTGGTGTTGCGCGAGCGCAACCTGGCGCGCGCCGCGGACGTGCTGTTCCTGAGTCCCTCCGCCGTGAGCCACGCGCTGGCCCGCCTGCGCGAGCAACTGGGTGAGCCGCTCTTCGTCCGGGAAGGCCGGGGCGTGGCACCCACGGCGCTGGCGGAGCGACTGGCCCCTGGCATCCAGGACGCGCTCGCGCTCCTGCAGCAGGCGGTGCACCGCACCCGGCACTTCGAACCGGCGCGCGACGTGCTCCATGTGGCGCTGGCGATGAACGAAGTGCTGGAGCCATCCCTGCTGCCCGCGTGGGTGGAGCGCCTGCGCGGCCGGGCCCCGGAGGCCCGAGTCACCAGCGTGCGGTTGGAGCGCACGCGGCTGGAGCGCGACCTCGCGTCGGGGCGGTTGGATCTGGCCATCGACGTGGCACAGCCCACGGGTCCGGACCTGCGGCACGCGGTGCTCCTGCGAGATGAGCTGTGCGTGGTGGCGGCCCGGCGTCGCAGGTTGACCCCGGCCACTTACCTCTCCGCGCACCACGTCGCCGTGTCTTCCCGGCGCACGGGCCTGCCCTTCGAGGATCTGGTGCTGGGCCGGTTGGGGCACCAGCGCGACGTGGCCGTGCGCTGTCAGCACTACGAGGCCGCCTGCCGCATCGTCGCGGGTTCGGACCTGCTGCTCACGATGCCCCGGCGTCACGCGGAGGGACTCAACGCGGGGCTCGGCAACCACCTGCTGGCCGTGCCGCTGGCGCTGCCGCCCGTGGACCTGCACCTGTACTGGCACCGGCAGGTGGATGAGGACCCGAAGAGCCGCTGGCTGCGCGCGGAGCTGCTCGCTCTGAGCGGGGAGGTGGTGCGTCCTGCCCGGAAGCGGCGCTCAGCCGGGGGGCGTTCGCGGAGTCCGGCGCGCGCGCGGTGACGGTGTCCCACGGCGGCCCTGGGCCCGGGGCTTGCGCGCGGGCGGTCGGGGCGCGGCCGGCGGTTCGATGCTCGCGAGGATGATGCGGCGCAGGAGCGCGTACACCGGCAGCGGGTCGAAGTTCTTGTCGAGCTGGTGGTACAGCGACAGCGCGTCCACGCACGCCTTGAGGATGATGGCGTAGTGCAGGTCCTCGGCGGCGGGGGCTGCCTCGTGTCCGACGCGGTAGTGCGCCACTGTGCGGGCGATCTCGGTGTCCCCCTGGCGCAGCAGCTCCGCGACGGCGGGCGTCAGCTCCCGGTTTCGCAGCCCCAGCGCGAACAGCTCGTAGCGCAGCCGGCAACTGTCCGGCGCGTCCGTGGCCAGCTTCTCACCCCACGCGAAGGCGGTCTCCGCCAGCGCCTCCACCGGGGTCTGCGCGCGCAGCCGCTGCAGCTCCGTCATGTATTGCCGGCTGGCCTCCTGCGTGACGGCCAGGAGCAGCGCGTCCTTGCTGCCGAAGTAGTAGTGCACCAGCCCCTGGTTCACCCCCGCCTCGCGCGCCACCTCCTTCACCGTCGTGGCGTCGTAGCCCCGCTCCGCCAGGACACGGCGGCCCGCGGTGATG
>NZ_RAWD01000485.1:0-5097 GCF_003612065.1 Corallococcus sp. CA047B | reverse complement strand
GCGCGGGGGCGGCCACGGGCGGGGCCTTCGCGGCGACCTCCGCGGCCCGCTGATCCACGTCCTCCACGAAGCCCGCCACGCCCAGCAGGCACAGGGCGTAGAGGCGGCGCAGCACGGACTCCATGTCGAAGCCGGTGCGCTCCAGCAGCTCGTTGAAGGTGGGCCGCTGGCGCAGGGCCTGGAAGAGGCGCGCGTCCTTGGATGACAGCTTGGGCGCGGACTCCACGCCGGGCATCTGCCCGAAGCGCCGGTCGTCGGTGAAGGTGAAGTGCGTGGCGACGGCGTCGAAGGGAAGCTGGGTGGAGACGCCGGTGAGGATGAGCTGCGCGCTGTTGGCGCGCACCGTGGCGTCCGGCGCCTCCACGTCCGAGATGAGCCGGTAGCGCGCGTCCGTCCAGCGGAAGCAGTCCAGCAGCTTGTGCGCCAGGTTCGCCTGCAGTTGCTTGTAGAGGTCGAAGGGGCTGATGAGCGCCTTCTGCACGAGCAGCGCGCCCATCTGCAGGCCGGAGGACACGCTCTCCGCCAGGGCCTTCTGGTAGTCGGCTTCCGCCAGGCGGCCCTTCTCCACCAGGTACTTGCCCAGCGTCTCGTGCAGGAGGTTGGAGTGGCACGCCACCGGCGCGCCGTCCTCGAAGGTGATGCGCTTCTCGCGCTGGCGCACCTTCAGCTCCAGCGTGCAGGTGCGCTCCTCCACCATCAGCGCGTGCAAGAGCAGCGGGAAGGGCGTATCCGCCAGCATTCCCTCCCGCTGGCGCAGCACCTGGGACGGCGGAGGGAACATGCTCAGGAGCCTGGGCCTCGGGTCGGGCGAAGGGCCCGGCGCGGGCTTGTGCGGACTACTCCGCGTCGTCCCCGCCCGGGTCATCCGCAGCGTAGGGCTCATCATAGCCGTAGCGCGGCGCCACGTCGTGCAGGGGCAGTTGGCGGGTCACGTAGGCCCCCACGCCCATCATCACCAGCGCCACGGCGGCGTACGTCAGCGGGCGGGACGGGCGCGCCCGGTAGGCCCACCAGCGGTCGCGGCGGCGCTGGAAGCGGGGCGCCACGGTGTACTCGCGCCAGGCGGCGTCGCGCATCGCCTTCGCCTCCGCCACGAGGCCTTCCTTCGCCAGCACGCGCGACAGCAGCACGCGGCCCTCCACCGAGCCCTGACGCACCTGGAGGAAGCGCTCCAGGGCCTCGCGCGCGCCCTTGAGGTCGCCGTGCTGGAGGCGGAAGCGGCCGCGCTCCAGGTCGATGGCGCCCTGGCGGTAGTCGGCGTCCAGGCGGGCGGCCTCGTCGAGCAGCAGCTCGCCCTTGGGCGCTTCGCCCGCGCCCAGGTAGGCCACGCCCAGCAGGAAGAGCGTGTCCACGTCGTCGTCGCCCGCGTCCAGGTTGGGGCGCAGCAGGTCCACCGCTTCCTGGTAGCGCTTCTGGCCCAGGCGGATGTCGGCCAGCTCCGCGCGGGCGCGGCGGTCGTGGGTATTGGTGAGGATGGTGCCGGCCAGTTGTCCGGCGCGCTGCCACTTCTTCAGGGCGCGCACCGGGCTGGGCAGCACCTGGAGCGTGAAGCGGTCCGCCGCGAAGAGCAGCACGGCCAGCAGGGCCAGGGACATGAGCGGGCTGCCCGTCAGCAGCGTGAGGCCCATCCACAACAACCACTTGGTCAGCACGGTCGAACGTCCTTCCTCAATCCGTCGCTCCCGCTTCCCAGCGGTCGCCCTTAGAGCAGCCGCGCACAGATGGCGCTGTGCACGTCCGCGCCCCGCTCCGTCAGGGCCAGCCTGGGCCCGTTGCGCGTGGCGAAGCCATGGGCCACCAGCCGCTCGACTTCCGCGCGCCGGGACTCCACGGGCTGGCCGTATCGCTCACACACGGCCTCCCAGTCCACCCCCGACACCAGGCGCAGGCCCATGCTCAGTCGCTCGGCGAAGAGTTCCTCCGGGCCCAGGTCCTCGCGGCTCGCCTCCGGCACCCGGCCCTCCTCCACCGCGCGCAGGTACGCCTCCGGGCTGCGCAGGTTGACGTAGCGGTGGGCCTGGGGCGACAGCAGCATCCCCGTGGCCCCCACGCCCAGCGCCAGGTACTCGCCGCCGGTCCAGTACAGCGCGTTGTGCCGGGAGCTGAGGCCGGGGCGCGCGTGGTTGGACACCTCGTAGCGGGCAAGGCCGTGGGCGCCGTACACGTCGCGCACCGTGCGGGCCATGGCCACCACGTCGTCGTCCTCCGGCAGCGAGAGCTCCCCGCGCGCCAGTTGCTTGGACAGCGGCGTGTCCTCCGCCAGCACCTCGCGCTCCACCGTGAGCGCGTAGGTGGACAGGTGCTCCGGCTGGAGCGCCACCGCCCTGAGCGCGTCCGCCTCCACCTGCTCGCGCGTCTGGCCGTGCACGCCGTAGATGAAGTCCAACGCCACCACCGGGAAGCCCGCCTCGCGCGCCGCCGCCACCGCGCCCTCCACCATGGCGGCGTCGTGCGCGCGGCCCAGCGCCTTCAGCGTCTGCGGCTGGAAGGACTGCACGCCCAGCGACAACCGGTTGATGCCCGCGGCGCGGTAGCCGGCGAAGCGCTCCGCGTCCGCGCGCTCCGGGTTGCCCTCCAGCGACACCTCCAGGCCCGGTGCCAGGGACATGCGCGCGGCGATGCCCTCCAGCACCCGCGCCACGTAGCGCGGGTGCCACAGGGACGGCGTGCCCCCGCCCAGGAAGAGCGACTCCAGCGGCTTGGTGCGCAACGCCGGGTCGGCGGACAGGCGTGCGTCCAGCTCCGCCAGCACCGCGTTCGCGTACCGCTCCTCCGGCACCTGGCGCGCCACCGCCACCGCGAAGTCGCAGTAGGGGCACTTGGCCAGACAGTACGGGAAGTGCAGGTACAGCCCGAAGCGGGCCGCCTGCATCCCCGTCAGCGGATCCGTGGGCGCGGCGAAGGACATGGAGGTGGAACCTCTACTTCAGGGCCTTCAATTGCGCTTCCAGCCTCGCCACCTTCGCCTTGGCGCTGGCGGCCGATTCGAGCGCCGCCTCGGCCGCCATCAGCTTGCGCTTCATGGAGGCGATGTCCGCCTTGAGCTGCTCGCGCTCCTGCGCCCATTCGGCGGGCGCGTCCGAGGCGCCCGCCGCAGGAGCCTCCTCGAGCTGGGCTTCAAGCAGTTGCCGGGCCGCCTGCTCCGCCTGCAACGCGGCCTGGGCCTGCGCGAGCTGGGCCTCCAGCGAGGCCCGCTCCGTCTGCTGCGCGCCCCCGGCCTGGGCCTGCGCGGCGTTGGCCTGCGCGAGCTTCGCATCCAATGCGGCCTTCGCGGCCTGCTCCGCCTGCAGCGCGGCGTTGGCCTGCGCGAGCTTCGCGTCCAGGTCCTTCACCCGGGCCGCCTGCGTTTCGGCGACGCGGCGCTTGGACTCGGAGGCTTCCAGGGCGCCTTCCACCATCTTCACGCGCTGCTGGAGCCGGTCCACCTTGTCCGCTTCCGCGCGGGCCGCCTCCAACTGCTCGGTGAGGGCGGTCAGCTCCTCGCGCTGTCCGCCCTGCCCCGCCGCCAGCGCATCCACGCGGGCCTCGGCCTCCGCGGCGTTCACCCGGGCGTCCGCGGCCTCGGCTTCCACCGCTTCACGCCGGGCCCGCTCCAGCGCCAGTTCCTCCTGCGCCTTCGCGACCTGGGCCTGCAGGCGCTGCAGCTCCGCGTCGCGCTGGCCCACGGCCGTTTCCAGCATGGACACGCGCGCGGAGAAGCCGACGCGCTCCGCCTGGGTGGTGGCCAGCTTGCGATCCAACGCGGCGAGCTGCTGCTGATGGGCTTCGTCACCGGCCTGCGCGGCCGTCATCCGCGCCGTCAGCTCCGCCACCTTCGCCTCGGCGGCCTGCACCCGGGCTTCAGCGTCGTGGACCCGCGCCTCGGCGTCGTGCACCGCCTCGCCGAGCGCCGCCGCGTCCGACTCCATCCGGTCGCGCAGCGAGACCTGTTCGACCTCGGCCGCCTCCAGCACCTCGCGGAGCGAGGCCAGGTCCGACTCGGCCATCCGCACGCGGACTTCCGCGGCCTCCACCTCCGCGCGCGACCCTTCCTTCGCCTGGGCCAGCTCCGCTTCCAGCGCGCGGACGCGCGCCTGCGCCTGGCCTGCCTCTCCGGCACGGCCTTCCAGGGCGCTTCTGAGCGAGGGCAGCTCCGCGGCCTCCGCCGTGCGCGCGGTGAGCGCGGCGCGCAGTCCCACCGCGTCCGCGTCCTTCAGCGCGAGCGTCCGCTCCAGCTCCGTCACGTGCGTCTGGAGCGAGCGCAGTCCGTCCTCCACCACCGCGAGCTGCCGGCGCGCGGCGTCCCGCTCGCCCTCCAGCAGCTTCGCGTGGTTGTGCGCCTCCTCCAACGAGCTGCGCGACCAGTCGCTCTCGCTCTCCAGCGTGCCCAGCGAGCCCTGCGCCTCCGCGAGCGCCGCCTCCAACTGGCTGCCCCGCAGGGTCAGCGCGTCGCGCTCGGCGGTGAGCGCCTGGACCTCCGCGGTCAGCCGCTCCACGTCCCCGAGGACCGACTGGTACTGCTCCTGGACGGCCTCCAGCGCGCCCTGCGCCTCCGACTTGCCGGCGGCCAGCTCCGCCACCCGGTCCTGCGCGAGCCCCAGCGCCTCCTTGGCGCCGACCAGCTCCTCCGCCATCGACCCGCGCGATTCGCGTTCGACCTGGAGCTCCTCCGTCAGCCGGGGGACCTCCGATTCCACCTCCGCCAGCGCGCGCGTGAGGTCCCGGCGGTCCGCTTCCGACGCGGCCAGCTCCGCCTCCAGCGCGGCGATCTTCGCCTGGGCCAGCTGCGCGCGCTGCTCGTCCTGGGCGCTCCGGGCCGGCGCTCCCGCCGCGCCCGCGTCCTTCTTCGCCTTCTCCAGCGCCGCGCGCAGGGGGGCCAGCTCCGCCTCGCGCTCCGCGTACAACGCGCGCGCCCGGGCCAGCGTCTCCGTCTTCTGCTTCAGGATGCCCCGGAAGAACTCCAGCTTGTCCTCGGGCGAGCCGCCCATGGGCAACCGGGGCTCGGCGGGCTCCGCGAACGGGTCTCCCTTGCCGGGACTGCGCGCCGCGGCGGCCGGGGACAGCGGGGCGGTCGTGGGCAACCCTCCACCGCCGATGGGCGCGGGGGTGGCCGGGACT
>NZ_RAWD01000484.1:0-5172 GCF_003612065.1 Corallococcus sp. CA047B | reverse complement strand
ACCCCACCCCATGAAAAACCCTGGCCCCCCCGGCGACCTGTTCCTCGCGTCCACCTCCAGCGCGCGCAAGGCCCTGATGGACGGGCTGGGCCTGCCCTACCGCACCGAGGCCCCCGGCGTGGACGAGCACGTGCCCGCCCAGCTCTCCGCCCTGGAGGCCGTGGCGATGCTCGCGGTGCGCAAGGCCCGCGCGGTGCATGAGCGCCACCCGGACGCCTGGGTCCTGGGCGCGGATCAGCTGGTGGAGGTGGAGGGCACGACGCTGGGCAAGCCCCACGACCGGGACGCCGCCCGCGCGCAGCTTGGGCGCCTGCTGGGCCACACCCACGCCATCCACACCGGCGTGTGTCTGGTGGGCCCAGGCGGCCACCTCACGCAGGCCGTGGAGACCACGCACCTCACGTTCTTCCCGCTGCCGCCCGAGGAGCTGGAGCGCTACCTGGACACCGGCGAGTGGGAGGGCTGCGCGGGCAGCTACCGCGTGGAGGGCCAGGGGCAGGCGCTGCTCGCCAAGCTCGAAGGGGACCGCACCAACGTGCAGGGACTTCCCATGCTGTCGGTGGTGCGGCTGTTGCGACAGGCGGGCTTCGCGTTCTTCGCCCGCCCTTGAAGGCTTCTCAGCCCGCGCTGGACAGCTCCGCCAGGATTTCGCTGTACGCGGCGCGGGCCTTGTCCGTCTGGTCCGCCTTGAAGCTCACCGCGGACACCACCGGGTGCCCGCCCCCGCCGTAGCGGCCGGCGATGGCGGCCAGGTCGTGCTTGCGCGTATGGGGCTGCCATGGGTTGGAGCCCAGCGACACCTTGGCGCGCGAAGCACCCTTGCCCACCCACAGCGTGTAGCGCGCGTCCGGGTAGAGCGCGTAGGCGATGAACTTGTTGAGGCTGTCCACGCCCTCGTCCACCAGGTCGAAGAAGACGACGCCGTTCTCGTAGCGGGCCTTCTCGCGCACCAGGTCGATGTTGCGCTGGTGCTTGAAGAGCAGCGGCGCCAGCGGGGCGGAGATGAGGGGCGAGGCGGCGATGTCCGAGAGCGACTCGGACTGCATGCGGCGGATGACCTCCGGGATGAGCGTCTCATCCTTCGTGGACTCCAGCACCGTCATGATGCGCAGCGCGGGCTCCTCCAGCGCCACCGCCATCTGGGGGCTGGGGAACTGCGCGCCGTCGATGATCTCCGCCCAGTGCAGCAGGTCCGACAGCGCGGACGCATCCCAGCCGAAGCGCTCGCGCGCCACGTCCGCCAGGTACAGCGTGCAGCTCTTGCGGTGCGCGTCGTGGAACTTCTTCCCGCTGGTGTCGCGCTGGAAGTGGGGCTCGTCGCCCGGCTGCTGGAAGGCGGAGGCGTGGTGGTCGAACCACCAGGTGAGCCGCGCGTCCTGGCTGTAGCGGAAGTCGACGATGACGTTCTCGTCCCCGGTGAAGACGGCCGGATCAATGCCCTCCGCCCCCGGCTTGTGCGACAGCCCCCGGTAGCTGAACGTCGCGTCCGCGCGCACGCGCTCCCGGTAGAAGCGGGTGAAGACCGCGGCGCTGGCCGCGCCGTCGAAACAATTGTCGTGGAAGAGGACCTGGACTCGCATGGCGGTCCGCCCTCTATCCCAAATCCCCCGTCCCCGCTCGCGCCCCCCTCGGACGCCCCGGCGCGGCCCGTGGCCCTCCAGCCACGGGGGCGTGGCCCCAGGGTGACACCTGACCCGTACCCTGGTGCCCACGGGCCCCGGGGCGCGATGAGGGCCATTGAACGTCCTGTGGAAATCACCGCGCTGGCTGAACGAAAAACTCGACAGAACGAGGAATGACCCTGAAGGGCTGAAAAAAGGTGGGCCGTCCTACCCCACGGAAACCCCCTATTCGACAGGGAAACCCCTGGATTCTAGGACCCGCCGGGGAGGCCGAGCCCTGGCACCCCGCCTGCATGATGTCAGACCCAAGGTGTACTCACCCGCGCAGTGGGAAGTGGCGGGAGGAACCATGGCGAAGCGGACCGCAGGCAAGACGAGTGGTGGCACGACGGTGCGGCGGCAGGGTCGGCGGGTGATGCCGGCGCTGCGGCGGACGGCGAAGCGGGCGCGCGTCGTGGCCCAGAAGGCCCAGCTCACGCTGGGAGAGGTCATCGCCGCGGCGTTCGACACCGCCGGCGGTGAGATGAGCGGCGTGCTGGATCTGGTGACGTCCCCGCAGATGACCCGCGCGCTGGGTCGCCGCATCGTCGTCGAAGGCTGACGAAGCCGTCCGGTCCTCCCTCGGGCCGCGCTCCCGGACACAGGGCGCGCGAGGAAGGGCTGTCGCGACACGGCTGTCAGCCTCGAACCACCAGGTGCCGCTTCCGCTGGCGCGGGTGGAGTACCCGTCTCCCTTGAACGTTGTGAAGCCGTCCCAGGCCCGTCACGGCGACCCACTCCGGGTACCGACGGTGCCCCGGCTCCAACGTCTCCGCCTTCACTTCGAACCCGCCGCGCAACCGCTGCGGTGGACGCTTCCTGCGTGCTTCCGGACGCGCCTTGCGTCCCGGCGCGTGGACCGCCCTGGACGCATCCTGGAGCCACGCGAGCGGGTTCAGCGCGACACCGACTGACCGCGTTCGTCACTTCGCACCGGTGGGCTCACCGCTTCGCACCCGCCCCCAAAGACAACGGCCCGCGCTCTCCCGCTGAAACGGGGAACGCGGGCCGGGAAGCCCCGGTTGCCGGGGCTTTCAACTCCGAGCAGGACTACCGGGGCTGCCAGCGCGGGCGGTGGTCGTCGCCTTCGCTCGTCAGCACCGTGTACGTGTCCTTCGGGTGGGCGATGGCGGCGCCGACCTTCGTGCCCGCGACCGGATCCAGCTGCTGCACCGTGAGCTGACCGCCCTTCACGTAGGCCAGGTACTGACCGTCCGGAGAGAACGACGGCAGCGTGGCCTCGTTCTCGAAGGACACCGCCGCGCCCTCCGGCGCGCCCGTGGTGGTGTTCACGCGCTGGAGGAAGAGGACGTTGCCCGGGGTGGTCCCGCACTCCGTCGCGGTCACGTTGCCGCAGAGCGTGGCCGCGGTGCCAATGAGCTGGTAGTAGGCGCGCACGTACGCCACCCAGCTGCCGTCCGGCGCCCAGTTCGGGTTCGCGATGTAGGACTCCAGGGTGCCACCGGTGACGGGCGCGGAGGTGGCGTCCGCCAGCGTCTGCGGGGCGCCGCCGCCCGTCACGGGCAGCGAGTACAGCTTGAGGACCGGGGTGACCTCCGCGCCGAAGTTCACCGTCTTGCCGTCCGGGTTGGCCAGGAACAGCAGCTGCGAGGTGACGCGGTTGTAGTGCGGCTGCTCCCCGGACGTGGGCGACCCCGCCAGCGGAGACGGCGCGGCGCCGCCGGTGGAGACCTGGATGCCCGCGCCGGAAGCGCTGTACGCGTAGTCGACGCCGTTGGGCCCGAAGTCCGGGAACGTGCCGGTCGCGGTGGCCTGCGTCGCCGTGCCGCCCGTCGCGGGGATGGTGGAGATGCCGGACGAGCCACGCACCCAGGCGATCACGTTGCCCGGCTCCCACTCCATGTAGCGGATGCGCGTGCCAGCGCCCGTCGTCAGCACGGTGGGCGAACCGGCCGCGAGCGGCACGGCGCGCACCGCGAGCTCACCCGTGGCGCCGGTGACATCCCCCTGCACGAAGGCCACCTGCGTGCCGCCCGGGCCGAAGCGCGGGTAGGCGCTGGCCACGGCGTCATCGCTGAGGGACGTCATCCCCGGCGTGTCGAAGCGGGCCACGATGGCCCGGGTGCCGCCGTCCGTGCCCGTCACGGCGATGTGCAGCGCCTGGCAGGTCGCGGCCTCGCAGAACAGGCCGGCCATGCACTCGGTCGTCGCGGTGCACGCGCCGCCCTTGGCCACCGTCATGCCCGTGCCCGCGTCCGTCCCGGCGTCGACCTCCGTGCCCGCGTCGGTGCCCGCATCAACGTCCGTGCCCGCGTCCGTCCCGGTGCCCGCGTCCGTCCCGGTGCCGGCGTCCGTCTCCGTGCCAGCGTCCTCCTCGGGGGCGGGCGTCAGCGTGCGCAGCTCGCACTTGTTGTCCTCGTTGCAGGACCAGGTCTGGCCCTCGGGGGCCGTCCCCTTGTCGCGGCAGTCGAACTGGTCGACGCACTCGTCTCCACAGCCCGTCGCGAACATCGTCAGCGCTCCGAAAAGCGCACCCCACACCACTCGCTTGGTCATGCTCATGCCTCCTCAGTCAGGGGCGCGCGTCATAGCTTCCCGTTCGCGGGGGACGGCTCGCCTTGAAGGGCACGTCATCCGGGCCTGTCCGTGATTGAACTGGGTTTGGGAAAAGGGTGCTCAATGATCGACACGCACTGCCATCTGGACGCCTCTCGCTTCGAGCCGGACCGCCCGGAAGTCGTCGCGCGCGCCTGGGCCGCGGGCCTGCACGGCATCCTCATTCCCGCCGTGGGACCGGAGACGTGGGAGCCCCTGCTCGAACTTCCCCGCCAGGACGCGCGCATCCAGGTGGGCCTGGGCATCCATCCCCAGTTCCTGCCGGACCTGCCACCGGAGGATGACGGCCTGCACCTGGAGCGGCTGGACGCGCTGCTCGCGAAGGGCGGCGCGGCGGCGGTGGGCGAGTGCGGCCTGGATGGCCCCTCCGTCACCGGCGCGCCCCTGGAGCGACAGGTGGCCGTGCTGCGCGGACACCTGGCCCTGGCGCGCAAGCACGGGCTGCCGGTGCTGATGCACTGCCACCGGCTGCACCCGGCGCTCATCGACCTGCTGAAGACGGAGGCCTGGCCGGACGCGGGCGTCCTCATGCACAGCTACAGCGGCGGCGCGGAGCTGGCGCGCTTCTACATCCAGAAGGGCTGCCACTTCTCCTTCGCCGGCCCCGTCACCTGGGCGGAGGCGCGCAAACCGCTGGACGCCCTGCGCGTGATTCCCCCGGAGCGGCTGGTGGCGGAGACGGACTCGCCGGACCAGGCCCCCACGCCCTTTCGCGGCCAGCGCTCCGAGCCGGGCTACCTGCCCCACATCCTCGCGGGCATGGCCCAGGCCCTGGGGGAGCCGGTGGACGTGCTCGCCCAGCGGACGACCGAGAACGCCCGGCGTCTGTTCCGGGAAGCTTTCCCGCCCCCTTCGCTGTAGGCGAGCGTCGCGTGATAGAGGAGCCTTCATGAACCCGCAGCCCGTCCCCACCGCCACCGCCGAAGCCGAGGCC
>NZ_RAWD01000483.1:0-5192 GCF_003612065.1 Corallococcus sp. CA047B | reverse complement strand
GTGGTGGTGGGCGAGCGCGGGCGCGGAGGCGGCGCCAGGACGGGGCTTACCGGTGCGGCGGGCGTCTCCAAGGGGGTGACGCTGCGGTTGGGGTCCTGCTCGGCGTCCTGGGAGGACGGACCCGCGCCAGGAGGGGGCCTGCGGAAGAAGTCGGTCATCACGGCTCCGGCAGAGGGGAGGCCACTCTACCCCACCGCCCGTGGCGGGGTGATAACTTCGGGGCATGAGCTTCTTCCAGGCACCCCCCGGACTTGGCAACCAGTACGACGACGACGCGTTCCTGCAGGGCTATCTCGCCCGGACCCTGCCGGAGGACCTGCGCCGCTCCATCACCGACGACTTCCGCGAACTGGGAGAGCTGGGCGGCAAGCACTTCTACGAGTTCCAGCTCCGCGACCGGCTGAACGAGCCCGTCCTGACGCAGTGGAACCCCTGGGGCCAGCGCATCGACCACATCGAGGTGACGCCGCTGTGGAAGGAGGCGGAGGCGCTGACGGCGCGCAAGGGCCTGGTCGCGGTGGCCTATGAGCAGAAGAGTGGCGCGCTCAGCCGCGTGCACCAGTTCGCGCTGAACTACCTGGTGCAGCCGTCGCTGGATGTCTATTCGTGTCCGCTGGCGATGACGGACGGCGCGGCGCGCTCGCTGTTGTCGCTGGGCAACCAGCAGCTCATCGATCACGCCCTGCCCCACCTGACGTCGCGCGACCCGGCGACGTTCTGGACTTCGGGCCAGTGGATGACGGAGCGCACGGGCGGCTCGGACGTGGGCCTGACGCTGACGGAGGCGCGCCAGTCCCCCGAGGGCTGGCGGCTGTACGGCACGAAGTGGTTCACGTCCGCGACGACGGCGCAGATGGCGCTGACGCTGGCGCGGCCCCAGGGCAACGGCCCCGGTGGCAAGGGGCTGGCGCTCTTCTTCGTGGAGACGCGGGACGCGGCGGGCCAGCTCAATCACATCCAGATCAACCGGCTGAAGGACAAGCTGGGGACGCGCAAGGTGCCCACGGCGGAGCTGACGCTGGACGGGACGCTCGCGACGCCGGTGGCGGGGCTGACGGACGGCATCCGCAACATGGCGATGATGCTGAACGTGACGCGCACCTGGAACGCGATGGGCGCGACGTGGAGCATGCGGCGCGCGCTGGCGCTGGCGCACGACTACGCGAAGCGCCGGGTGCAGTTCGGCGCGCCGCTGTCGGAGAAGCCGCTGCACGTGGACACGCTGGCGGGGCTGGAGGCGGAGTTCCAGGCGGGCTTCCTGCTGGCGTTCCGGGGCGTGGAGCTGCTGGGCAAGTTGGAGACGCGCACGGCGACGGAGCAGGAGCAGCTGTTGCAGAGGCTGGTGACGCCGCTGGCGAAGCTGACGACGGGTCGGCAGGTGGTGCACGTGACGTCGGAGGTGACGGAGTCTTTCGGAGGCGCGGGGTACGTGGAGGACACGGGCCTGCCGCGCATCCAGGCCGACGCGCAGGTGCTGTCCATCTGGGAGGGCACGACGAACGTGCTGTCGCTGGACGCGCTGCGCGCGCTGGCGAAGGAAGGCACGCTGGAGGCGTACTTCCACGAGGTGGAGGGCCGGCTGTCGAAGGTGACGGACGTGGGCCTGCGCCCGTGCGTGAAGACGGCGCACGACGCGCTGGAGCACGCGCGGGTCTGGGTCTCCAGCGCGATGGCGAACCCAACGACGATGGAGGCCGGGGCACGGCGGTTCTCGCTGACGCTGGGGCGCACGCTGGAATTGGCGCTCCTGAGCGAGCACGCGCAGTGGTGCCTGGACCACGGGCACGGGCCGCGCACGCGCGCGGCGGCGCGGCGGTTCCGGCAGAACGGCGTGGACCTCATCCAGGATGAAATCGACCTGGATGATTCGCGGCTGCTGGGGTGAGGCGGGGCTCGGGACAGGTGCACTCGGACGGCGCCCCCATTAAGAAGCGGGCGCCATGTCCGTCCTGAGTCCCGAGCAGTGCCAGCGCTTCGCCGCCGATGGGTATCTCGTCCTGCCGTCCTTCGTGGAGGGTGGGACGTGCGCCCGGATGCGGGCCTCCATCCTGGAGCAGCTCGCCTCCGGTGAAGGCCCGGTGGAGTACGAGGCCGACGTGGCCTATCCGGGCTCCCCGGCCAGCCGGACGGAGGAAGGCGGACGGACGGTGCGCCGGCTGCTGCGCGCGCACGAGCGTTCGCCCCTCTTCGCGGCCTGGTTCGACGACGCGCGGATGCTGGAGGCCCTGGGTCAGTTGCTGGAGGGGCCGGTGGTGCAGGCGCGGGCGCACCACAACTGCGTCATGACCAAGCAGCCGCGCTACTCATCGGACACGGGCTGGCACCAGGACGTGCGCTACTGGTCCTTCGCGCGGCCGGAGTTGATCTCCACGTGGTTGGCATTGGGGCAGGAGACGCCGGAGAACGGCGGGCTGAAAGTCTTGCCCGGGACGCACCGGATGACCTTCGCGCCGGAGCGCTACGACGAACGTCTGTTCTTGCGGCCGGAGCTGCCGGAGAACGCGGCGCTGATCGCGGATGCCCAGTACGTGCGGCTGTCCCCGGGGGACGTGCTGCTCTTCCACGCGCGGCTGTTCCACGCGGCGAGCCGCAACCACACGGTGGACACGAAGTACTCGGTGGTGGCCACGTACCGGAAGACAGACAACCTGCCCATTCCCGGTTCACGTTCTGCAAAGGCAGACTGACGCCGCCTCAGCCATGAGCGTCATCCACGAAAGAAAGCGGGCCCGGCATCGGGAGCTTCTGCTTCCGGTCCTCCAGGACATCCTGAATGACTGCGCCGTGATGCCGAACGAGGACTGCGCGGACCTCATCGTCAGCATCGACGCGCTTGAGTTCAGGGTGAGTATTGATACCGCTCAATGATCTTGCCCTCGGGGGAGACGGCATAGAGTTCAAACCAATCGAACTCGAAGTTCCCGCCAGGACCAATGCCCTCACAATGGTCGACCCGTCGGTTCACGCGAACAATGTAGGCGCCTTCGCCCCGACCTACGACCACCTCCAGAGCCCGAGCCGTGAAGATGCACTCCTCCCGCCGAGACGGAGGAAAGTGACTCAAGACATCCTGGAGGGCGGCGTGGGACGCCAGAACCGCGGGCCCATCCAGGGTCGCGATGGGCTGCAGGTGTTCTGGCCACTCAATGCCGCTGGCGTCAGGGCTGCCTTCGACAAGGCCCGCCCGTCTCTCTGGGACTGCACACGACGCCACCGCAGCCGTCGCTGCCCATGCACAAACGCGAAACAGATCGCGAGTGTATGGGCAGCGGAGCCGCGACATCCCGTGCGTCAGACTCAGCCCTGACCGAGGGCGTCTTCCACGTACCGGACGCCCTTGGCCGTGATGGCCTTGCCCTTCTTGGTGTCCTGCGCGTAACCGGCGTGCAGGCGCAGCGCCTTGGCGGCGTTCGGCGCGGCGTACGTCACGCCCAGCCCGCTCCAGAAGCGCGACGTGGTGCCCGACGTGATCTCCACGTCCAGCGACCGCGCCAGGTACAGCGGGATCAGCGAACGCAGGAGCTGGTCCTTCTCCTTGCCCGCGGAGACCAGGTCCTTCTGGCGCGCGTGGCCTCGCAGCGCCGTCTCCAGCACCGACACCGCGTCCTCGCTCGCAGGCTGCGCCGCGGACTTCCTCGCGGGAGCCTTCTTGGCGGCGGCCTTCTTCGCCGGAGCCTTCTTGGCGGCGGCCTTCTTCGCCGGAGCCTTCTTGGCGGCGGTCTTCTTGCCCGCTGCCTTCTTCGCCTTGGGCGCCCGCTTGCGCAGAGCCGAGGGCACCAGCTCCATCCGGCCCTCGAACGGAATCTCCACCACCGTCCCGTCCACCTGCCGCTCGGGCATGGTGTTCCGCATGGACGCGATCACCTCGTGCACGGAGGCACGCGGCGGCTCGGAGTGCATGGGACGGGAAACACGGGTCGGCTGCGGCTCACTCGCGGGCGGCTTCCCCTGCGCGTAGTACCGCACCCAATCGCTCGCCTCTTCCACTGCTTCCTTGAGGCCCACGCGATCGAGCAGCGACCCCAACCACCGAAGACTGTTGCGCACTTGGAGAACCCTCCCGTTCTGATCCACGCTACTACAACCCGGACGGACGCAACCTATATCCCCAGCAATACGGGTTCTTCCATGCCCTCGTGGGTATCCCTGACGTTTCACACCGTCCCGAACACGCCATTCACGGGAACAGACGTGCAGATGTAGCGCCTTGATCCAGCGCTTCACGGCCTTCCCCCAAGGACGGAACCGCACCTTGCGCCAAGCCCCGGCTCCCCACCGAATCGCCAGCATCGGGCTTGCCCTGTTGCTGCTTCCGGCATGCGCGACCACGAGTCGACCCCGCACGCCCATGCGCCACACCCAGTGCCGAGCCACCCCCACGGTCGAGGACTGTCACGCCGCTGCGGAAGAGATCGATGACACCTGCCTCCGTGAATGCGTCCAGCTCCAATGCAGTGGAGTGCTCGTGAAGTGCAGTGACTACATTCAGCAAAAATGCCGGGATGACGGAAAGAAAAGCAGGGGCGCTATCGGCGGCTTCGTCTTCCAGGGCACTCAGACCTGTCGCAAACCCAAGTCGGAGATCTATTGGTGCGAACTTCCCTTGTCCGAGCAGTGCCGAGCCCAAGCCATGGTCCATGAGCTGGCGCATTCCTGCGGATGGCAACACGGCGATGGCCATGGCGTCCCCGGCAACCATGGAGAACTCAGATGCAGATGAGCCACTCGGCCTTTGTCTTCCTTGCGGCGTCGCTGCTCTTCGTTCCCGCCTGCCGTCGCGTCGTCCCACCGCCTCCCCCTCCAGCAGCGACATCCGCTGCGCGTCCGCTCTTCGAACTCCAATCCCCCCGATATGACGGTGCCACTCTCGCCGGACGCGTCCTGATTGGCTCCGAAGAAGGGACCATCACGCTGGATCGGCGACTCCTGGAGAACAACACGTTGGACATTGTCGCGGTCCTCGACTGCGCGACGACACAACCGCTGGAGTTCCTGGTGGCGGATCGATTCCCTCCGCCTCCCCGTGAAGAAGACTTCCTCAAGTTGGAACCCGGCTACTGGTTCGGGGCCGAGGTCGGCTTCCCACTCTTCGACGAACAGCTCAACGGCAAGCGGGGACCGGACTGCGTCGACATCACGCTGACCTTCCACCCGGAGCCCCCCACCCCAGCCGTCACCACCAGGGTTCGCGC
>NZ_RAWD01000482.1:0-5201 GCF_003612065.1 Corallococcus sp. CA047B | reverse complement strand
GACGGCAGCGGAACGGTGGCCTCGTGCCGGCCCGCGCGCTTCGCCGGCGGGATGTGCAGCACGGTGCGCTCGTCGGCCTCCCCGAGCAGGCGCGCGATGTAGTGCGGAATGTCCAGGCTCTGCTTGAGCACGCCGGAGGCGAGGAACGCGTCCAGGTCCGCCCTCACGGCGGACGCCCGCTGGTAGCGCTGCGTGCGGTCCTTCACCAGGCACCGCATCACGATGCGCGACAGCTCCTCCGGATAGTCGGGGCGCACCAGGTGCGGCGGCGTCGCCTCCTCGTGGCGGATGGCGTAGAGGATGCCCTCCGTGGTCTGCCGGGAGAAGGGCTGCTTGCCGGTGGTGATTTCGTACAGCATCACCCCGAGCGCGTAGATGTCCGCCCGGTGGTCCAGCCGCTCCTGCATGATCTGCTCGGGCGACAGGTAGAGGAACTTCCCCTTGATGACGCCCGGCTTGCTGCGCTCCATGAACGCGCCGGCCTTGGCGATGCCGAAGTCGACGAGCTTCACGCGCCCGTCGTAGCTGATCATCACGTTCTGGGGACTGACGTCCCGGTGGATCAGCTCCAGCGGCCGGCCATCCACGCCCCGGCTGAAGTGCGCATGGTCCAGGCCCGACGCGATATACGCGCAGATCCTCGCCGCGACCCCATACGGCAGGCAGGAGCCGAACTTGGCCTCCTCCACGAGCACGCGGCGCAGGTCGACGCCTTCCACGTACTCCATGCAGATGAAGATGTTGTCGCCCTCCTTCCCCAGCTCGTGCACCTGCACGACGTTGGGGTGGTGGAGCTGGGCGGCGATGCGCGCCTCGTCCAGGAACATCTGGACGAACTCCGGCTCCTCGGAGAGGTACGGGAGGATCCGCTTGATGACCACCAGCTCCTGCGAAGGAGGCTTGTGCGCGAGGAACAGCTCCGCCATCCCACCCAGCGCGAGGCGCTTGATGAGCAGGTACTTTCCGAACGGGGTGGCCGTCTGGGGCGAGCTCAAGGACGTGGAGGGTGTGCGCCTGCGGGTGGGACCAAGAACTGCTACCGGAGCCTACCTGCATTCCAGGCTCGGGGGGAGCGGGCCGACCCGCCAGGGGCCCGACTCTAGGCAACCCGGCGTCACCACGCGAACTTTCAGGCCCCCGCGCCCCCGCCTTCCTGAAACACGACCGCCCCCCAGGGCCAAGAGCCGTGGGAGGCGGAAGAGCGGGTGCCGGCGGACCGGCGAAGGCGTCCCGTGGGAGACTACGGGGCCGGAGGAACGACGCCCAGGTCGGCGCAGTCCTGCGGGATGATCGTGTACGTGTAGGGCTTCGTCGAGCCCGGCACGCCGCTGTCGGAGCTGTTGCTGCCGCAGCCGGTGATGTCCGTACCACCGTCCGTGCAGGGCGCGAAGGTGTAGGTGTCCCAGACGCCGCTGATGCCGTTGGGGAACGTCACCGCGCCGCCATCCAGGGCCTCCTTCTGGAAGTCGCAGCGCACTTCCACGCCACCGTCGCTCAGGTTCCGGTCACGGGTCTTGTCGTGGAAGACGAGGATGCCGTTGCCGACCTCGAAGCCGTAATAGATGGGGGGCGTGCCGGAGCTGTCCAGGCGCTTGAGGGCCTCCGGCGTGGGGTTGGTGAGCGTCAGCGGACCGGCCAGGTGCACGCGCGTGCCCAGGAAGGCCGCGCTGTTCTGGGCCGTGCCGAGCGACGCCTCGAGCTGCTCGGCCGTCACCTCGTTGGCCGGGGGCCGGGCGCCCACGCCCGCGTCCGTCGTCTTGGGGGTGATGGCGAGCGGCACGGCGGGCGTGCGCTGGTTGGCCAGGTGGTGACGACGGCCGGAGAACGGCTCGTAGTTGGGCTCCGTGCCGAAGTAGCCCTCGATGTCGACCGTGTCGCCCGGCTGCGGGCGGTACGTGTCCGGCGTGTCCGTGTAGAACTTGTGGATGAACAGGCCTTCCTTCGGGGCGGCCGGATCCGTCACCCAGAAGTACGAGCGCCAGGAGTTGTTGCCCAGCTCGCTCAGCTTCTCGTAGTGCACGTCCGTGACGACCACGTTGCGCAGCGTCGCCTTGCTGCCGAACGACAGCTTGCGCGCCGCGGCGATCTGGTTCGTCGTGCCGGCGTCCGTCGTGCCGGCGTCCGTGCCGGCATCCGTCGTGCCCGCGTCCGTGCCCGCGTCCGTGCTGCAGACGCCCGTACAGCCGGCGTCGGGGACGGGATCGGGATCCGAGTCACGGCCACCACAGCCGGCGGCCGTGGCCATGGCGGTGGCAGCCAGGAGCGCCGCGGCGCCCAGTTTCTTGCGCAGTTCCATTCGTATGTCTCCGGGGGGGGTGAGGGCGCCGCGCTTCTTGAAGTCCGACGCCTGTCGGGCTGAGGATTCAGGCCCTTATACCGGCGGCTCACCAGGGCCGGCAAGGAACGGACCGGCACCCTGCCCGTGACTTCGTTGTGAATTCAGGAATAGGTGGATCATGCTGCCGCGCGACACGTTTTTGCAGGGTCTGAAGCCCACGCTGCACATCGCGCACCGCGGCGGAGCGTTGGTGGCACCGGAGAACACCCTGGAGGCCTTCCGCCTCGCGGTGGAGAAGCACCGCACCGACATGCTGGAGCTCGACGTGCACCTGACGCGCGACGGCGAGGTCATCGTCGCGCACGACGACACGCTGGAGCGCTGCACCAACGGGGAGGGCCCGCTCGCGGCGCTCACCCTCACGGAGCTGCGCCGCCTGGACGCGGGGTATCGGTTCAGCCCGGACGCGGGGAGCACCTTCCCCTTCCGGGGCCAGGGCGTGCACCTGCCAACACTCCGCGAGGTGCTGCGCGCCTTCCCATCCCTGCGCCTCAACGTGGAGCTCAAGCCGGACGTGCCCGGCGGCGAGGACGTGCTCGCCCGCCTGCTGACCGAGGAAGACGCCCTGGGCCGGGTGTGCCTGGGCAGCGAGCAGGACGCCATCGCGGAGCGGCTGGTGCGGGTGCTGCCCGACGCGTGCCACTTCTATCCGCGCGATGCGCTGGCCGCGTTCATCCTGACGCTCAAGGCCGGCGAGGCGCCGCCGGAGGATGCGCGCTACGCGGTGCTCGACATGCCGCTGTACTTCGGTGAGGTGCGGCTGGTGGATGACGCGCTGCTGAAGGCCGCGGCGGAGCGCGGCAAGTGGATCAACGTGTGGACCGTGGATGATCCGGCGGAGATGGATCGGCTGCTCCACGAGGGCATCGGCGGCATCATGACGGACCGGCCGGACCTGCTCCGCCAGCGAATGGACGCGTCCGGAAAGCCGGGCTAAGCCTTGACGTCCATGCCCCGCCCCACCGCACGCGCGCGTCCGGCGACCCGCGCCGAGCCGCCCTCCTCCAAGGCGCCGCCCCCGGCCGTTTCCGCGCCGGAGCCCAAGCCCGCTGGCCGCAACAGCCTCAAGCCCAAGGTGAACAAGCTCAAGGTGAAGGTGCCGCGCGCGCGGCGCTTCGTGGCGCTCGCGGGCAACATCGGCGCGGGCAAGACGACGGCCGCGAAGATGATCAGCCAGGGCTTCGGCTTCGAGCTGTTCGACGAGCCCGTCATCGACAACCGCTTCCTGCGTGACTACTACGGCGACATGTCGCGGTGGTCGTTCACGCTGCAGCTGGAGTTCCTCATCCGGCGCGTGGAGCACCACGAGCTCATCCACTCCGTCCGGAAGAGCTGCGTGCAGGACCGCACCCTGTACGAGGACCCCGAAATCTTCGCCAAGTACCTGCACGGCCTGGGGCACATGACGAACGCGGAGCTGGACCTGTACTACGAGTACTTCCAGCGGCTGTCGCGCCACATCGTCCGGCCCGACAAGGTCATCTGCTTCGACGTGCCCTCGGAGGAGGTGCTCCTGCAGCGCATCCGCACGCGCGGCCGGGCGGAGGAGAAGGGCATCGGCAAGCAGTTCCTGAAGGGCCTCAACGGCTACTACGCGGGCTTCCCGCAGGTGCTCCAGGAGAAGTACGGCGTGGACTGCCTGGTGGTGGACGTGTCCAAGCAGGACATCCGCCGGGGCCCGGGCCGCGAGGAGTTCCTCGACCGCGTCTCCGCATTCCTGGCCTGACGCCGCGGCATCCGTTACACGCTTCGGGGCCATGCACGACCTGACCCCGAAGAGCCCGCGCGACTCCGAAGTGGTGATGACGCAGCTCATCCTCCCCCCGGACGCCAACAACCTGAACGCCGCGTTCGGCGGGAAGGTGATGCAGTGGATCGACATCTGCGGCGCCGTGGCCGCTCAGCGCCACTGCCGTCAGGTCGTGGTGACGGCGTCCATGGACGACCTGCACTTCCACGCCCCCATCCGCGTCGGGTGGATCGCCCTGCTGCACTCGCGCGTGCTCGCCACGTTCCGCACGTCGCTGGAGGTGGGCGTCACCGTGCACGCGGAGAACCCGCTGACGGGCGAGCGCCACCTCACCACCAGCGCGCTGCTCACCTTCGTGACCCAGGACAAGGACGGCAAGGGCGTGCCCGTGCCCCCCCTGCTCCTGGAGACGGACGCGGAGCGCTCCGCCTTCGCGGAGGCCGAGGCCCGCCGCGCCCAGCGCCGCGGCCGTGGTCAGGAAGAGCAGTCCTGGATGAAGGTCATGAAGCCCGTGGCCGGCGCCTGAGACGCGGGGCCGCTCGCCAGACGGACGAAGGGCCGGGGGCACGCCTGTCTGGCGTCCCAACCCGGCCCCTGCCCTGCTTCAGCGCGTCTTGCGCGGCTCAGGTCGTGAACGACGTGCCGCAACCGCAGGACGACTTGGCGTTCGGGTTCTCGAACTTGAAGCCCGCGCCGGTGATGCTGGTGACGTAGTCGATGTGCGTGCCCGACAGGTACTGGGCGCTCAGCGCGTCGGTGGCGATCTTCACGCCATCCTGCTCCCAGATCTGGTCGCCGGCCTTGGACTCCTTCACGAGGTTCAGGTCGTAGCCCAGGCCGCTGCAGCCGGACGGCACCACGCGGATGGAGAAGAAGTAGTCCTGGAACCCCTGGGCCTGGATGACCGTCTTCACCTGGGCGAGGGCGGCGGCCGTCAACTGGACGGGCACGTTGGCGGCGGGCTGGGAGACCGGCGTGGAGCCGGCGACGGCGGTGGAAGTGTCCATGTGCTTAAACTCCTCGTGAACAGCGCCTCATAACGCCCTGGCGCCTGAAAAGCCATGGGACCCCACGGGCCCCTTCTGCTGAGAACACAAGATAACCCCCATGCCC
>NZ_RAWD01000481.1:0-5217 GCF_003612065.1 Corallococcus sp. CA047B | reverse complement strand
GCGGTGTCCTGGGCGAGGGCGGGCGCGGAGACGAGGACGAGCAGGGCCAGGGACGACCAGCGACGCATGGAACCTCCGGAAGGGAACGCGGCAGCGTAGCAGAGGACTTGAGGGTGCAGGTCCTGCGAGCGGGCGGGCGGCGGACAGGACCTTCGCACGGGGACAACGCACCGCGTGCATGTCGGGACGGAGGTTGGTATGGGGGGCGCCCGATGCCCAAGCGTACCGATATCCGGAAGGTTCTCGTGATTGGCTCGGGCCCGATTGTCATCGGGCAGGCCGTCGAGTTCGACTACTCAGGCACCCAGGCGATCAAGGCGCTTCGGGACGAGGGCGTGGAGGTGGTGCTGCTCAACAGCAACCCCGCCACGGTGATGACGGACCCAGAGTTCGCGCACCGCACCTACATTGAACCCATCACCGTGGAGGCGGCGGAGAAGATTCTCGCCGCCGAGCGTCCCGACTCCCTGCTGCCGACCATGGGCGGGCAGACGGCGCTCAACCTGGCCAAGGCCCTGGCCGAGAAGGGCATCCTGGAGAAGTACGGCGTGCGCCTCATCGGCGCGTCGCTGGACGCCATCAACAAGGCGGAGGACCGGCAGCTCTTCAAGGCGGCCATGCAGAAGATTGGCGTGGCGCTGCCCCGGAGCGGCTACGCGACGACGCTGACGGACGCGATGGCGCTGGCGGAGGACATCGGCTTCCCGGCCATCATCCGTCCCTCGTTCACGCTGGGCGGCACGGGCGGCGGCATCGCGTACAACCGCGAGGAGTTCGAGGCCATCTGCCGCTCGGGCCTCAAGGCGAGCCCCACCTCCACCATCCTCGTCGAGGAGAGCGTGCTGGGGTGGAAGGAGTACGAGCTGGAAGTGGTCCGCGACTCGGCGGACAACGTCATCATCATCTGCTCCATCGAGAACCTGGATCCGATGGGCGTGCACACCGGTGACTCCATCACGGTGGCGCCGGCGCAGACGCTGACGGACCGCGAGTACCAGCGCATGCGGCAGGCGTCGCTGGCCATCATCCGCGAGATTGGCGTGGAGACGGGCGGCTCCAACATCCAGTTCGGCATCCATCCGCAGGACGGCCGCATGGTCGTCATCGAGATGAACCCGCGCGTCTCGCGCTCCAGCGCGCTGGCGTCCAAGGCGACGGGCTACCCCATCGCGAAGGTCGCCGCGAAGCTGGCGCTGGGCTACACGCTGGACGAGCTGCGCAACGACATCACCCGGGACACGCCGGCCTCCTTCGAGCCGACGCTGGACTACGTGGTGGTGAAGGTGCCGCGCTTCAACTTCGAGAAGTTCCCCAAGGCGGACCGCACGCTGACGACGAGCATGCGCTCCGTGGGCGAGGTGATGGCCATTGGCCGCACCTTCCCCGAGGCGTACATGAAGGCGCTGCGCTCCATGGAGCTGGGGCGCGTGGGCCTGGAGTCGCCGGACCTGCCCTCGGAGAAGGAGGAGCGGGAGAAGGTGCTGCGCGAGGGCCTGCGTGTGCCCCGGCCGGAGCGGCCGTGGTTCGTGTCGCAGGCGTTCCGCGAGGGCCTGACGGTGGAGCAGGTGCACCAGTTGTCGGCCATCGACCCGTGGTTCCTGCGCCACATCGAGGCGCTGGTGCACGAGGCGCAGATGCTGGCGGACCACGGCCGGTTGGATCAGCTCCCGGACGACGTGCTCCGGCAGGCGAAGTCGCACGGCTTCTCCGACAAGTACCTGGGCAACCTGCTGGGCTACCCGGAGGCGGAGGTGCGGGCGCACCGGCACGCGCGCGGCATCCGGCCGGTGTTCAAGCGGGTGGACACCTGCGCCGCGGAGTTCGAGGCGTACACGCCCTACCTGTACTCCACCTACGAGGAGGAGGACGAGGCGCCGCCCACGGACCGGCAGAAGGTGCTGATTCTTGGCAGCGGTCCCATCCGCATCGGGCAGGGCATCGAGTTCGACTACGCGTGCGTGCACGCGGCCTTCGCGCTGCGCGAGGCCGGGTACGAGACGGTGATGGTCAACTGCAACCCGGAGACGGTGTCCACGGACTACGACACGTCGGACCGCCTCTACTTCGAGCCGCTGACGATCGAGGATGTGCTGGAGGTGTCCCAGCGCGAGAAGCCGGTGGGCGCCATCGTGCAGTTCGGCGGGCAGACGCCGCTGCGCCTGAGCGTGCCGCTGGAGCAGGCGGGGTTGCCGATTCTGGGCACGTCGCCGGACGCCATCGACCGGGCGGAGGACCGCGAGAAGTTCTCCAAGCTGATTGAGAAGCTGGGCCTGACGCAGCCGGAGAACGGGGTGGCGCGCAGCCACGCGGAGGCGTTCAAGGTGGCCGAGCGCATCGGCTATCCGGTGATGGTGCGGCCGTCGTACGTGCTGGGCGGACGGGCGATGGAGACGGTGTACGACGCGGCCAGCCTGGAGCGCTACATGCGCGAGGCGGTGAGTGCGTCGCCGGAGCACCCGGTGTTGATCGATCGCTTCCTGAAGGACGCCATCGAGGTGGACCTGGACCTCGTGGCGGACCGCACGGGGCAGGTGCTGATTGGCGGCGTGCTGGAGCACATCCAGGAGGCGGGGGTGCACTCGGGAGACGCGGCGGCGACGCTGCCGCCGCACTCGCTGTCGCCGGACCTGGTGGAGCGGATGAAGGACCAGGCCATCTCCATGGCGCGCGAGCTGGGCGTGGTGGGGCTGATGAACGTGCAGTTCGCCATCCAGGGGAAGATCATCTACATCCTGGAAGTGAACCCGCGCGCCAGCCGCACGGTGCCGTTCATCTCCAAGGCGACGGGCGTGCCGCTGGCGAAGATCGCCGCGCTCTGCATGGTGGGCAAGACGCTGAAGGAGCTGGGCCGCACGGAGGAGACGGAGTTCAAGCACGTGGCGGTGAAGGAGAGCGTCTTCCCGTTCGCGCGCTTCGCCGGGGTGGATGTGATTCTCGGGCCGGAGATGAAGTCCACGGGCGAGGTGATGGGCCTGGCGGACGACTACGCGTCGGCGTTCGCGAAGAGCCAGCTGGCGGCGGGGGTGAAGTTGCCCAAGGCCGGGCGGGTGTTCATCTCCGTGAAGGACGAGGACAAGCCGGCGGTGGTGGACCTGGCCCGGCGGCTGCGCTCCATGGGGTTCACGCTGACGACCACGTCCGGCACGCACGACTACCTGCGGACCAAGGGCATCGAGTCCCAGCTGGTGCAGAAGGTGAAGGAGGGCCGGCCGAACATCGTCGACAAGATCGTCGACGGGGAGATCGTGCTGGTCATCAACACCACCTTCGGCAAGCAGGAGATTTCCGACAGCTTCTCCATCCGGCGTGAGTCATTGATGCACTCGGTGCCGTACTACACGACGGTGCAGGCGGCGCGCATGGCGGTGGGCGCGCTGGAGTCGCTGAAGCGCTCGGACCTCGCGGTGAAGCCGTTGCAGGAGTACCTGTACGGCGAGAAGGGCATCCCGCCGGGCGGTCGTCGGTAGGGCAGGGCGGTCAAGGCTCGCGGCCCCTGGATGTTCCGGGGCCGCGAGTCATTCAGGCAGGAGACGGCAACACCAGATGTATCCGGAGCAGGCAGCGACACGCTTCTCGTTGGCTGAGCAGGTCACGGTGGTGTTGCAAGCCGCGCCATCCCTCGCAGGGAGTTCCTCCCCGTCAATGACCGTGTCAGGGGCGCTGCGGGAGTCAGCCCGGCGCAGGTCTGACAGACAGGCCCCCACGCGTCTGCATGCCTCATCGTCAATGGATGGAGGCCAGGGACCGTCGAGAAAGTCCTCGGGGGCGTAGCGGTCCTTGGGAAGGTCGCCGGTGTAGAGCAGCAGTGTTGCGTCGAGCGCCCCTGGAGACGCGCAGCGCTGGACGGGGCCCCACGGCCTGAAGTCGAGCACTTCGAACTCAGGGAAGCTGGCGCACCCTTGGAACTCATGGGACTTGCCGGTGAACCGGCCTCTGACCCGGTACCGCCCCTGTTCCCACACGTTGCGGCGCAGCTTCTCACGAGGCCGGTTCGCGCCAACGGCGAGGACACGCTTGAACGGGCCTGAGTCCGACTCAGCCAGGTTCAGCAGGTCCACACCGCAGTCCGAGGTCTGCTCGGCGAAGTACTCGGGAGCAATGGGTGGTGCGTTGATAGGGACGGGCTTCGATCTGGCTGATGCGAAGTAGTAGCTGCCTGCGAACCCAGCGCCAAGCAGCGTCAGTGCGGCCAGATACAAGCGCGGTCTCATCAATTCACCTGGTCTCCTACCTTTGAATGAAGCAGTCGTGGCGCTACCGCTTTGGAGTACTGGTACCACTCAGCCCCAGAGCTGAGCACCACTTTACCTGAGTTGTCGTGGATCTTCTCGAAACCTACCTTGCCATCAGAGCCCTCCGCGAAAACGGAGAACGCGCTGGCCCACTTTTCGGCAAAAGCCTTGGTATTGCATCCAAAAAACTTGTGCGGATGGGTCGCTGCCTTCTGGGGGACGAACGAGGATGGGGCAACTTTCTTGATGTCAATCACGGTTACGATTGCGCTGGATGCTGGCGAGACGGCTTCATTCGAGGAGTCGTGGTCCAGCGAAAGCCACAGGTCATTCCGGGCATGGCCGTAAAACCAAACCCGACTCACCTTGGTGCTTTTGAGCTTGTTGATGTAGTCCCAGAATCCTTGAGCGAGCGAAAGTCCCTCGTACTTCCAGCCGCGATCCTTGGCGCGTGCCTTGAGGAGGTCGATGTAATTCAGGCGCTTGCGTTTTGTTTTGATGTCGACGGTGTGCTGGTGTTGAGTTGGAGCGGACTTCTGATGGGTTGTGTCGCTATCCCATCGGTCCTTGTAGGCGGGTTCGTAGACCAACCAGTGCACATCCTCTGTCGCTGGATCGTGTAGCTCGGCACCGCTGGAGCGAAGCAGCGGAGGGGTGACGAAATTATCCCAGCTCTGGTCATGCCGGTCCGGGTCCTTGGGGTTGTATTTCGAGGGACCACCCGAGAGAATGATGAAAGCGCTTTTCAAATCCCCACTCCTTTGAGATGCGGTGAGTCAAAAAATCGATATCTCAGGGCGAGGTCAGCCGGCCTCGACCCATCTCCTGAACCGGTGCAGGGCGCATGCGAGTTGAGTAACAGCACCTAACGAAAGTCAGGGCTGGGCTGGCCGTTGGCAAGGGGCATCCTCAGCTTGAGGGACATGGTCCGTGAACTCGTCCCCGACGCCTTCTGGCAGCGCGTGGCGCCCCTGCTGCCTCCGCC
>NZ_RAWD01000480.1:0-5236 GCF_003612065.1 Corallococcus sp. CA047B | reverse complement strand
CTCCGCCCCTGCTCTCGGAGCGGCTGTTGCCGGGCGGCGGCGGCGGGAGTGGCACTCACGAAGGTGGGCCGGGTGGCGGCATCATCTTCATTCGTGGCCGGGAATTGAGCGGGACCGGTGACATCGTCGCGACGGGCCGCGCGGCGGAGCCCAGCACTGGCGCCGCGGGCAGCGGTGGTGGCGCGGGTGGCACCATCGTCGCGAGGTTCACGGGAACCGCGAAGTGCAGTTCGGTCGATGCGAGCGGTGGTGCGGGTGGAACCGCTGGCGCGACCCAGGGAGGCCCCGGTGGTGGTGGTGGCGGTGGGCGCGTGTTCTTCCAGGCCGGGTCCCTGGTCGGATGTTCGGCGCTCGTCGAGCCTGGGGCACCTGGAACCCTTCCTGACGGGCGGGACTCACGGGGCGCGGAGGCAGGCGGAACAGGACTTCAGCAGGTCGTCCAAGGTGTCCTCCCTGAAATGGAGGCGATGGATGCTGCGGAAAAGAAGCGCGTGTCCTCGGGCTCTGAAGACCTGGAACTCGATGATGCGGGCGCGCTGGACGCGGGCCCTGACGATGCAGGCACGGAGGACGCGGGGGCGGATGCGGGCCCTGTTGATGGAGGCCCATCGGATGCGGGTGCGGTGGATGCAGGCCCTGTGGATGGAGGCCCATCGGATGCGGGTCCTGTGGATGCGGGTCCTGTGGATGCAGGCCCTGCGGATGCAGGCCCTGCGGATGCAGGTGCGGCGGATGCCGGCCCAGCGGATGCAGGCCCAGCGGATGCGGGTGTTGCGGATGCCGGCCCGGCGGACGCGGGCCCTGTGGACGCGGGCCCTGTGGATGCAGGCCCAGCGGATGCCGGTGCGGCGGATGCCGGCCCTGCGGACGCGGGCCCAGCGGATGCAGGCTCCGCGGACGCAGGCACCGTCGACGCGGGACCCATTGATGCCGGGTTCCCAGACAAACCCACGGTGATTGCACCGCTCCACGGGGCCCTCCTCAATACCGCAACCCCGACGATGTCCGGTCGCGCCGATGCGGGAATCCTGGTGACCCTCTTCATCAATGACGATCCAGGGGTGACGAATATCGGTGTCGATGCGGGCGCCTGGTCCTACCTCCCCTCCGTCTCCCTGCGGGAGGGACTGAACTGGATCCGTGTCAGGTCGAAGAACGCGGCCGGCAATGAGAGCCCGTTCTCCAACACCCATGTCTTCACGGTGGATACAACGGCTCCCTCGCTGCCCACCATCAGTGCGCCAGACGCGGGGGCGTTCGTCCGCTCCAGTGCCCTGTTCTTCCAGGGCACCGCCGATCCGGACACCACGGTGTCACTGCTCTTCGACGGGGCGGATGCGGGGACCGCGTTTGCCAGCAGGACGGGGAACGTCTGGCTCTTCGCGGATCCGCTCCCCCTGAACGAGGGCCCCCATATCTTGAGGGCGAGGGCCATTGATGCCGCTGGCAACCGCAGCGATTCCGCCCCTCGGTCGTTCACCGTGGACAATACGCCGCCAGTCACGAGCCTCACGGTGACTCCGAACACCCCCGTCACCAAGGTGAGGACGCGGCTGTTTACCTTCACCTCGGAGGCGGGCGCGGACTTTGAGTGCCGGGTCGATAGCGGGAACTTCACCCCTTGCGCGTCGGCGCAGAGTCTGGATTTCGGAGAGGGGCTCCACTCGTTCGAGGTCCGTGCGAAGGACAAGGCGGGCAACGTCGATCCGACCCCCGAGTCCCACAGCTGGGAAACAGACCTGACCCTTCCAGGCGCTCCTCTGCTGACCTCACCGGATGCCGGTGCCTATGTGGCCACCACGACGCCCGTCATTTCCGGGACGGCCGAGGCGAAAAGCAAGGTGACCGTTGTTGTAGGGGGGCAGTCGAAGGGGCCGGTGGATGCGGATGCAGCGGGACGTTGGGAGCTTCCAGTCACGCTCGTTGAGGGCACCTACAGCCTCAAGGCCACGGCGATGGACACGGCAGGGAATGTGAGTCCCGATTCCGTCAGTCGCTCGTTCACCGTGGACATCACGGCACCCGACACACTCATCGACCCAGGATCCATTCCCGAAGCCTACTCCTCGAACACCACCTTCCCGTTCTCCTTCAGCTTCATCGGGAAGCCAGGAGAGACGGGGACTTTCGAGTGCAGCTTGGACACCGCGGGGTTCGCTCCGTGCGTGAGCCCGCTCACCGTGAACGTCGGCATCAAGCCCGTGGGGGAAGGACCGCATGTCTTTCGTGTTCGGGCGAAGGACCCGGCGGAGAACGTTGATGGCTCCCCGGCCATCGTCAACTGGACCGTGGATCGAGAGGCCCCGGACACGATCCTCACGTCGTTCCCGGACAGGAAGACGAACGTCCGGACCTTCACCTTCACCTTCACCTCCACCGAAAAGGAGGCGGACTTCCAGTGCATCCTCGATGGCGCGGGTCCCGTCGGTCTGCCTTTCACCGCCAACTGCAATGGTGGGTCCTATGCCGTGAACGTTGGGGATGGTCCGCACACGCTGTGGGTGCGAGCGCAGGACAAGGCCAAGAACATCGATTCTTCGGCAGCCTCCTTCTCGTGGGAAGTGGACGCGACGAGCCCCGCGAAGCCCGCCGTGACGAGTCCTCCGCAGGGCACCTTCGTCAACACGACCCTCCCCCTCTTGAAGGGCACCGCGGAGCCAGGCGCGCAGGTGCGCGTGTTCGCGGACGGTGTCCAGGTAGGCTCGACGACCGCCAATCCCCAGGGCGCCTGGAGCATCAGTCCTTCGGTGGAGCTGTCCGAGGGGGAGCAGGAGATCACGGCGGACGCGACGGATTCGTACTCGAATCGCAGCGCCCCGTCCGACCCGCACCGCTTCACCGTGGATTCGATCGCGCCGGAGACGAAGCTGACCAAGACCCCGCCGTCGCTGGACAAGTCCGGTCAGGCGACATTTGAGTTCAACTCTCCCGCCGTGGGGAATCCCGGGACACTCGACCCGAACGCGACCTTCGAGTGCCTGGTCGATGACCGACCGCTCGTCCCTGACTGCGTGTCGCCCTATACCGTGACCGTCGGCAATGGGAGCCACATCTTCACGGTTCGCGCCAAGGACGCAGCGGGCAATCGGGATCAGACTCCCGAGACCTATTCATGGGTCGTGGATGGCACCCCGCCTGACGTGACCATCAAGTCCAAGCCCGCTGCGAAGACCAACGAGCAGGTGGCGAAGTTCATCTTCGAATCGACGGCTCCGAAGGCGACCTTCCCCTGCCAGCTCGACACCCTCCCGGCGATTGAAGACTGCACTGCCAACTACACTTCAGGAGTGCTGGCGCCTGGGCGTCATACGCTCGTCGTACGTGCCAGGAACCTCGCGGGAAGCGAATCCCCGCCCGCGAGCTGGGAGTGGGTCATCGACACCAACCTTCCCGACACCATCATCAGCAAGGCGCCGCCTGAACTCACCAACGTTCAAATCTTCAGTTTCGAGTTCACGTCGAACAGGCCTCCAGAAGAGGTGGTCACGTTCTATTGCAGTCTCGACGGGGCGTCTGAAATCCAGGACTGCAAGTCACCGCTTGTCGTGCAGGTCATCTCGGATGGCGAGCACACACTGAAAATCACGGCCGAAGATGCGGTGGGGAACAAGGATGCCGAGCCCGCAGTGCATATCTGGACCGTGGATACGCAGCGCCCCGACACCCTGCTCCTCGAGGAACCCAAGTACCCGGGGAAGCTGGTGAACACCTCCCGCTGGCCGTTTGGCTTCACGTCCACCGAGGCGCGAGGGCGCTTCGAGTGCCGTCTGGACCTCGCCCTTCCTCTGGGGTGTGTCAGTCCCTTTGAAACGGACTACGCCGACGGTTCCCACACCCTTGAGATCCGAGCCATCGACGCTGCGGGAAACGAGGACGCAAGCCCTGTCTCCTACTCCTGGGTGGTGGATACGCAGGCGCCATCCGCCCCGGCCCTGACGACTCCCTCCGCCGAAGCCTTGGTGGCGACGGCCACCCCGGTGCTGGAAGGCAGCAGCGAGCCGGGCAGCACGGTGTACGTCTCCGTGGACGGAGTTCCGGTCGGCACGGTGGTCGCGAACGACGTCGGGCGCTGGAGCTATGCCCCGACGCAGCCCTTGAGGGATGGGGCCCACGCCATCGAGCTCCGTGCGAAGGATGCCGCAGGCAATTCAAGCGAGTCCTCCACGGCGACCTCGCTGTCCGTGGATACGCTGGTCCCTGACACCACCATCACCGCAGGACCGCAGGACCGCGTTCGGACGACCTCGGCGACCTTCCAGTTCTCCTCGACGGAGGAGGGGGCGACCTTCGAGTGCAGTCTGAACAACGTGGAATTCACGCCGTGCGACGCCCAGATCTCCTTCGAGGTGTTCGAGGGCGCCAACTCGTTCCAGGTGCGCGCCAGGGATCGGGCCGGCAACGTGGACCCCTCGCCCGAAACCCGCGCCTGGCGAGTCTCCCTGGGCTCCGACACGCGGACCCTGGGCGGTGGCCTGAGCTGCTCGTCCTCGGGTGGGGGCGTGCCGTTCGGAATGCTGGCGGGCCTCGTGGGCCTGGCGCTGATGAAGGGCAGGCGACGCCGGGTCTGAGCATCCCTTGCCAGCGCAAGCCCTGACCGGGGCTCAGCGGGCCCCGGACGTGGCGTCGGTTCCCCGGCGGCGGAGCAGCTCCGTTGCTCGGGCCCGGACGCTGGCCATGGGGTTGGCTCGCGCGGCCTCTTCCAGGGCGGGCACCGCGGCCTCGCCCAGCTCCGTGCGGATGAAGTCCTGGCAGGTGCGGTGGAACCGGTCGCTGACGAGGCAGCGGATGGCGTTCTGGATGAGGACGGGGGCGTTGCGGTACGAGGCGTCATTGCGCAGCGCCGCCCGGTAGGCCGCCACGCCGTCCACCCAGCGGAGGTTGTCGAAGTTGACGTTGCCCTCCAGGTAGCGGACGTAGGCGCTCGCCGGGTGTTTCACGGCCAGCTTCTTCAGCGCTGCCAGGGCCGCGTCCCTCCGCTGCGCCTGGATCAACCGCTGGGCTTCCTCGATGCCCGCCAGGGGCTCCACGACAGGCTCCCAGACGGGGGCCTCCGACCGGGGAGGTTCGTCCTTGGGGACAACGGGCGCGGGGCGCTCCGCCCGCTCGGACGACGTGGGCGTGTTGGTGAACGACAGCTCCTTCTTGCGCTTGTCGTAGGTGGACGTCTCGATGAAGGCGAACCACTCCGGCGGGACCTTCTTGGTGCCGATGGTGGCGATGACGGGCTTGGGGCGGT
>NZ_RAWD01000047.1:0-37747 GCF_003612065.1 Corallococcus sp. CA047B | reverse complement strand
GGGTGGGGACGCGACTGGGCAATGGCTGCACCAGCGGTCATGGCGTGTGCGGTGTCGCACGGGGAACGCGGCGGTCGCTGGTGGCCACGATCACGTTCGTGGCCACGGCCATGCTGACGGTCTTCCTGGTGCGTCACGTGCTGGGAGGTGTCGCGTGAAGGCGCTCCTGGTCGCGGGACTTTGCGGCGTCCTCTTCGCGCTCGGCCTGGGGCTGGGCGGGATGACCCAGCCCGAGAAGGTGATGGGCTTCCTGGACGTCGCGGGCCGGTGGGATCCCTCCCTGGCCATGGTCATGATCGGCGCGGTGGGGGTGCACGCCGTCCTCCTGCGGCTCATCCGCCGTCGGTCCGCTCCGGTGCTTGCGGCCCGGTTCCCGGCGCCTTCACAGGCTCGGGTGGACAGGCCGCTCATCGTCGGTGCGGTGCTGTTCGGCGTGGGGTGGGGACTCGTGGGCTACTGCCCGGGCCCCGCGTTCACGTCGCTGGCCACAGGTGGACGGGACGTGTTGCTGTTCGTCGGGTCCATGCTGGCGGGGATGGCGTTGTTCAGCATCTGGACGCGCGCCAGGGGAGCTGTCTCAACGGCCCCTGGTTCTCATTCCTCCGCTCGACCTCAAAGCTGACCCACGCCGTGCGTTTGGTGATTCAGGCGACATTCCAAAAGGAAATTTGCGCCCATTCTCCCGCTGCACTCGCGTCCGCGCGAATCAGAGCGCCGGGCACGTAGTCTGCCTGTGTGCTGCCTCGCTTCGCGGCCCAGCAAAATCCATTCAGTGCGTGCTGTGAGTTGATGACCCATGCGCGAGCTGTGGTCGCAAGCCGCGGAAACGTTTTGGGGAATGTTCTCCCCAGTCCCTTGTGGGCCAGATGGGTGATCAGGTCGATGTTCTTGCTTTCGAGGGAGGCACGGAGGTGGGGATTGAAGAGCTCACCACAGGCCAGCAGGTAACAGTTCAATCCCGCCAGCTCCACGGTTCGTTCCTGCTGCTCGGATTTGGAGGGCGCGTCCAGTTGCGCGCCATTCGCCGCAGTGGTGCTCCGCTGCCTGAACATTCGAAGGATGGTCCCATCCGGGGCACTGGCAAAGACCCAGAAGGGGAGCGACCTCTTCTTCGTCCATTCATCCAAGCGCTTTCCACTCCCGACTTTCGATTGCCCTAGCTTTCTTGCCGTGCCCGAGTCGACTCCTGCGACCAGGGACACGCCCTTGCATGCCAGTGCAAGCGCTTTGGCATCCCGCGTTAGGGCTTTCTCTTCGTCGTGCTGGGAGAAAAGGTACCCGGCGGGAAGAAGCACTACGTCGGCGCCTTCGCGCCGACAGTGGTTCGCGATCTGCTCCGCGAAAATCAGCCGTTCGGATTGCGCCTCTGGAACACGAAACCCCTCACTGCCCACTACGACACTCGCAACGGTGGTCATTCAGGTTTTCTCCCTGGTCCGGTTCGGCTGCGGATTCTTCCCCCATCAACCACTATCAGGTTTGTATGTCGGGATTATCATTGGAAAATCAAGGACTTGGGGCGCACCTTGGTTCGCGTATCAACGGCGAGGCACTGATGCCCACGCCGCATTGGAAGCGAGGGACGCGATGCGCAAGAAGCCCAACCACCAAGCGGACATCCAGAACGGCAACCGGGGGACTCCGGGAACGAACATGACCTGGGACAAGGCCCAGGGCAATCGAGGGAAGCAGTTGAATCCGAACGCCAGACCGCCGCAGCCTGTCCGCGAGGATCCGCAGGGTTCGAAGAAGTAGAGTGGTCTGTGTCGGTCCCCGGGAGGCGCTTGGGTACTTCCCGGGGGCCCGTTCGAGGCGATGAAGACACCATGGATGAGAAGAAGCCCAGAAAGCCAAAGTTCAAATACACCCGGGAGTTGGTGAAGATTGCCCTCTCGGATGGCATGACGCAGCAGGAAGTGGGTGACCTCTGCCGTGTTGAGCAGAGCGTGGTGAGTGGCTGGGCCAATGGCAGGTCGCTTGCGTTCGAACACCAAGTGGCCGAGTTGAAGAAGCGCTATGGCAACCGGCTCAACCGAACGACTTCTCGGGTGTACCTCGCGGTCTCCGGCGAGGTGCCCGGGGCTCGGTGGGAAGACACGGAGCGCGCGCGGCGGTTGATGGACCTGAGGGACCAGCTACGGCGCGAGCAGGCGCTCGCAGAGAAGAGCTTCCGGAGCAGGGTAGCGCGAAAGGCCCAGAATCAGAGTGAGGCGGTCGGCGTCGGCGTCGGCGTCGGCGACGAGCGCGTGAGCGATGCGCAGGATGACGGGGCCAGTTCCAAGTCGTCCCAGTTGGAGCTGAGTGAACTCCAGGAGGCCATTTTGCCAGGGGAGGAACAGCCACAATCGCTCGATACCCTGATCGAGTTTGACAGAGAGGAGTTCGAAGCGGCTCGGCCAACGCAGTTGATGCAGGTCGAAGGCCCACTGGTGTTGAGGTACACGTTCGTCCGGCTCGTTCCCGTGCTCCGCAAGGGAATTGAGCTGGAGCGACTACCGGTGGCCCGCTGGTTGGTGCACCGGCAGGCGAATGGAAGATTCGTCCTGGTCGCGCAAGAGCGTCGGATTCTCCTCGGCCGCGCTCGTTGGCACTGGCGCAAGATTCTGAAGGGCGTGCAGGAAGAAGCACATCGCCGCTTCGCCTCTGGAGTTCGAGGTATTGACGTGAATTTCAAGCAATTGGCGCACGACGAACCCTACGTCGAGTGCGCTGACGATTCGGCGCGCTGGCTTTCCTCCATTCATGGGCCCCTGGATTCAAATGCGCTGATTGGCCACTGCGACGCCTTCTTCGCCGGGAAGAAGCACCATGGACCGCACGATGCGATGACGCTGCCCTTCCTTGTGCGGAAGATGCTCATCGAGCATGGCCACGATGTGCCAGGGGTGGTTCGCATCGTTGCTTCGGAGTAGGATGGTTTCCCCAACCCAAGACAAAGGCATCCAGGATGGCCATGCCAGAGCCTTTCATCTCACGGCAAGAGACCGTGTGACTGTCTGCCCTCCTCTGGGAGGGTTGCCTCCGAACAGGCCCGCTCTTGAGCGCGCCCCGGACGCAGACGGCAGCTGCCTTTCGGGGCAGAACTTCAATGGAAGCAGGGATCGCGATGACGAATCGCGTGCCTGCTTGAACATGGGATAGGGGTGGGCAGAGCCCGGTGCCTTGCGGATTCGCGACGCGCCGGGCTCATTTTTTCGCCGGACGCGTGAGGACGCCCTTGCTGTTCACGTCCCCGTCGGAGGCACGCGCTTCAGCTCCCGCGCCGGTATCCCTGCCACCACGGCTCCGGGGGCCACGTCCTCGATGACGAGCGCGTTGGCTCCAATCTTCGCTCCGTCACCTATCGTCACCGGGCCCAGCACCTGGGCGCCCACGCCGATGAAGACGTCGCGCCCCACTCGGGGCACTCCGACCTTTCCGGGGGCTCCTTCCAGGCTCACGTTCTGGGAGATGAAGCTGTTCTCCCCAACCTCCACCCCCGGCGCGATGATCACGCCGATGCCTCCGTAGCCCAGCTCCACGCTGGGATGCAGCGCGGCCTTCGTGTCCACGTGGCTGTTGTTCAGGCGGTTTCCCACCGCAGCCACCACGCCCGCGAGTCGAGGAACCTTCAGCGCCTGGAGCCGCTTCGCGGCCCAGTAGAAACTCAGCGCCGTCGGACCCATCTCCCCACCATCCTTTTCGCCACCGGTGCCCAGCGGAACTTGGACCGCTGCAGGGTCTGCCCTACCAGTGTATCCCGGTAGATGAACAGCCAGTGGTGTTGTCGCACTTCTTGCGTCCACTCGCGCTTGTACGGGGCGTCATCCCCCAACAAATCGAGCTCCTTCAGCCCCCTCCCGATGCAGTCCTGGACAAGGTTCTCCGTCAGCAGGTGACCCGGACTCACCTCTCCCAGCACCTCGTCGTAGCCGGGCTTCATCGCCAGATAGCGACTTCCGTACTCCAGGCCGTACTGGAAGGCGATGGCCCTCGAATCCAGTCGCAGGAAGTACAAGCCCAGCCAGCCCCGCCTGGCCGCCATCCGCGCCAGCGAGGTGTAGAACCCCCGCCGGTGCTCCGCCTGGGCGATGGCCGTGCCCTGCTGTGCCTTCCAGCCGCTCTGCTCCAGCGCGAACGCCTCCTCCAGCCGGGCCTCCAACCCCTCGCTTCCGGACACGCGCTCCACCTCCACGCGGCCCTTCTCCTCCAACCTCCGACGCCTCCTGCGCAGCGGCTTCGCGTTGCTCCGCCCCTTCGTCCACGCCGCCACCGTCGGAGGCAGCATGAGGTACGGGGACCTCGCGCTCGGCCATGCACCCCAGGGCATTCCCGCGCCCCGCGCCGCGTGCATGAGCGCCCACGCCGCGCCGTCCTCCGGCACGTCCGACAGCCGGAGCACGTCCCAGCTCGGGTCGCCCATCAGATGCGACAAGAAGGCCGCCGCCGCCCGCTTCGGCTCTTCCGCCAGCAGGTCGAAACGGCAGGAGTGCTTGTTCGTCAGCGACAACAACTGCCGCACCGGCACCCCGTACTGGTGGCCCTGCTCCTCCTTGAGCCCCAGCACCGCCACGAGGCTTCCCGCCGCGTCCCTCGCCGTGAGGATGCGCAGCGGCGCTCCCTTGCCGAAGTGCTCCAACCAGCAGCGCACGAACTCGTGCCGGTAGAAGACCTGGTCGTCCACGCGCAGCACCAGCGCGTTCCACTCCTCCTCCAGCGCGTTGAAGCCGGCAAGGTCGCGGACCACGTCCACCCGCAGGGGCTCCGTGCGCTCTCCGGTCCTTCGCTGGGCCTGCCTCCAGGCCCGGGGCCCGCCGTCACAGGGCCGGGATGGGACGCGCTCCCCGAACAGCGCGTCCGTGATGGGATTCTCCTCCATGAAGGTGTCTCCTCGGGTCTCTGGCTCGCGAGGACTCAGGACAGCGGCTCGCCCGCGTCATCCACGGACGCGTCGGGTTTCGGAACATCCGGCCCCTGCGGCTTCACCGGCGCGTCGCGCAGCAGCACCGGCCCTTCGCCCTTCGCCATCGCGTTCGTCTCCGAGTGGAGGTGGCGCAGCGGCACCGTGCCGCGCACTTCCACCGACTTCGTGAACACCGCCTGTGGCGCTTCCGCCACCGTGACGGGCTGGGGCACGGGGACTTCCGTCGGCACCGGCAGGAGCCGCATCGGCTGCTGCTTCTTGAGGCCGCGGAAGAGCCAGCCGCCCTTCTGGCGCTCGTACAGCTTGCGCGTCTCCACCGCCGCCCGCGCGTGCGACACGCGGCCCTTCTCCAGGTCCTCCAGCAGCATCTCGCTCAGCCTTCGGCGCGTCACGCTGTCCAGGTAGTCGAACACCTTCTCCAGCTTGCGCACCACCACCTGCGTCGCGCCGCCCGCCGCCGTGTGCGTCAGCGCCGCCAGCTTCAGTTCGTGCCGCGCCCTCGCGCGCTCCGCCAGCTTGCGCAGCCGGTCCGCTTCGTCCGGCGAGTTCGCCTTCTCCACCAGCTTCGGCAGCGCCGTGCGCGCCAGGCCCGCGTCCACGAAGCCCGAGTCGTCGAACGTCTCCAGCGACTCCAGCGCCCGCCGCCGCGCCTCCACCGACGTGCCTTCCAGCGCCTTGAGCGCCGTCGTCACCCGGTCCAACGCCATCCAGCGGTACACCCAGTCCAGGCCCGTGCCCTTGATGTTCTGCGCGCCCATGATGCTCACCTGCATCCCCGGCGCCACGGCCCGGGCACAGGCGTCCACCACCTGGTCGCCCGTCGCCTGCGCGTCGGACACCGGCACCACCTGCTCCAGGAACATCGCCTTGTAGGCCTCGCGGAACTTCGCGTGGAACGCCTTCACGCGCCCCGCCGCGTCTCCCGCCGCATCCCGGGGCAGCGCCTGCTTCAGCCGCGCGTGCACCGCCATGCGCGCCAGCAGGTACAGCGCGTGCTCGCACACCTCGTCCTTCGTCGCCGGGGCCAGCACCTCCGGCAGCGGCTGCGCCTGCACGCGCGACACCGGCGCCAGCGCCTCCTCCAGCAGCGGGCCCACCTCGCGCTCCAGCGCGCGGCGCACTTTCTCAACGACCACGGTGTCGTCCGCGCCAGCAAGCGCCTTCTCCACCGCCGCGTTCAGCGCGACCGTGGGCGTCACCTTCAGGCTCGCGCCCGCCGCGTACCGGCCGAAGCGCTCCATGAACGTCTGCGCCGTGGGACGCGGCACCTTCAACCGCGCCAGCTCCTTCGCCAGGCGCACCTCCGCGCGGCCCGCGCCCTCCGGGGTGGACAGCTCCTCCACCGCCACCACGTCCGTGCCCAGCAGGTGCCGGTCCAGCGCGTCGCGCACGTACTTGCGCAGGCCCTCCAGGTTCGTGCCGATGAGCACGTGCCGGTCCGCGGGCGCGTCCTCCACCATGATGCGCGCGAATACCTCCGAACGGGACACCCGGTCCCACCGGTTGTTGATGACCGTGATGACCGCGCGCTCCGGGTTCGACTCCGGATCCACGTCCCCCAGGCCCGTGCGGGTCCAGTTGTTCATGAAGCCCGTGCGCTCGTTCGCCGAGTGCCCGTTGATGAACGTGAGCAGGCGCCCGCGCACCCGCGTCTGCGGGAACACCTTCAGCACGCCGATCTCCGGCTGGACGTGCTCGGCCATCAGCGCAAGCGCGTACGGCCGCGACACGCCCAGCTGCTCGGCCAGCGTCGCCACCAGCGCCATGTTGCGCGGGTGTTCGCGGTAGGGGAACAGCGCGAGCAGCTCCTCCGGAATCAGCTCCGCCTCCCACCACGCGCTGTGCAAGAGCGTCGTGTCCTTCTCCTGCGCCTTCTGCTTGAACAGCGGCAGGAAGTGGTCCTCCGTCGTCACCACCTTGCCGCCCCTGGGCATGAAGTGGGTGATGACGGATGCCACGTCCATGCCGGCGGGACCCTGGATGTCCTCATGGTCCGGGTAGGCATTGGTCAGCGTGGCGAAGTCGTCCTTCATCCAGTCGTTCTGGAGCAGCTCGACGAAGTTCGGCTGCAGCGCCATGCACTCCCAGAGGAACACCTCCGTGCCCAGGCGCGCGCCCAGCTCCACCATGTCCTTCTGCTCCCAGATGGTGGCCTTGTCGTAGGGGCGGAAGATGAAGAACTCGGACGGCCCGGCGCCCGGGGCGCTGTGCACGAACATCGCCTCCGAGCCCGTCGTCTTCGCGAAGACCTCGAAGCCCATGCCGGAGAAGAGCGCCGCCTTCAGCCGCTCCGTGCCGGACTTGCCGCGCGTGCCCCAGCCGCCGATGCACAGCGGAATCTGTTCGCGCGCCTTGCGCACGTTCTGGCGCTTCACGTACGTGTCGCCCAGGAACACGGAGAAGAGCGCCGCCGTGAACAGGCCCAGCGCGGCGATGCCGTTGCCGCCCATGCCCAGGAAGTAGCCCTCGTTCTCCAGGATGCGCTCGGTGAGCAGCGCCAGGAAGCCGCTCTGCAGGCCCAGCATCGCGGGCGTGTGCAGCGTCGTGGGCTTCGCCACCGTCTCCGCGGTGTCCTGGAAGAGCGTCGCCAGCGGCGCGGGCACCCGCTGCCCCTGGCCGTACGGCGTGAAGCGCACCTGGACGCCCAGGTCCTTCTCCACCTGCTCCACGAAACGCCGGCGCTCGCGCGGCTCCTCGCCACCCAGCGAGTCGAGCCGCAGCGTCGCCAGCCTCCGGTAGTCCTTCGTCACCTTGAGGCGGTTGGCCAGCCGGCGCAGGCGCGAGGCGGGCGGCACCACCACCGTCTCGCCGTGGCTGCTGAACAGGTGCACCTTGCCGTCCTTCGACAACGGCAGGTCCAACAGGTCATCCACCGTGGGCAGGTGACGGCCCCAGCTCCCCTGGCTCGCCACGTGGACGCGCTCGCCGGGGACCAGCGTCTCCGTGATTTCGTCCAGGTGTCCGGGGTGCGCGCGCAGCGTGCCCGGCATCGTGCGCCCGGTGGTGTGCAGGAAGGCCTGCCGCTTGTTCGGCGCGGGGCGGCCCAGCTCGTGCCACATGCGCCACAGGCGGCGCTGGTGCCGGTCGCCGTGCCACAGCGTCAGCGTCGTCTTTGAGCGCTCTGCGTACAGTCCGTGCCCGTCCTGCGACAGGTCCGCGAGGATGGCGCCCAGCCACTCGGGGCCTTCCGGCAGCGCCGGCAGGTTCTCCGGAGGCGGCAACAGCGGCAGGCGCGTGCGGCCGCCCGGCTTGAGCTGGGAGACGCGGCCCGCGAGGTACGCCGTCCATGCCTGCCGCGCTGGATCCTTCACCCGCCGCAGCACCTGCGCCGCCGCGGCCGCGGCCTCCACCACCGGCCCGGTGCTCGCGGCCTGCGTCGCCAGGGACTCCACCGCGTCCAGCAGGGCCGCGTGCGCGGGACCCAGCCCCGCGGCACCCAGCGCTTCGGCCAGCGCGGCGGCCCGTTCACACGACACGCGCAGCACGAGCGGCGCGGTGTCCTGGCCCAGCACGTCCACCAGCACCTGGAGGGCGGGGCCCTTCACCTTCGGCGTGGAGATGGCGGCTTCCACCGCGGCCAGCACGGCGGCGGTGCGCACGCGCGGGCTGGGCTCCGACAGCGTCCGCTCCGCCCCGTCCTTCACGATGGCCGGCACCTTCTCCAGCCCCGCCAGCCTGCGCAGCAGCGGCTGTCCGTCCGGGCGCGTGGCGATGAGCGCGCACAGGCCCATGCGCACGTACTCGCTCGGGTCGTGGTGCGCGACCTCCGTGAGCAGCGGCATCCGGTGCTCTTCCGCGAGCAGCGGCGCGCACTGCTCCAGCACCTGCCGGCGGAAGAGGAAGTCCTTCTCCGACGGCGCCTTCGCGCGCAGCCGCTGGCGCAGCAGGGCCAGGCCCGTGAGCGCGTCCACCAACAGGAGCGCGCGCAGCGCTTCGGCCTGGAAGAAGGGGCTGACGTCCTCCTGGCCCGCGAGGCTCGTCAGCGTGGGGCCCACCTCCGGCAGCGTGGAGGCGACGCCCGGCACCGACTGCGTGAGCTGCCGGAAGGCCTCCAGCGCCGCGAAGCGGTTCTGGGCCCGGGGCGCGTCCACGGCGCGGTCCAACAACTGCCGGGCCAGCGCGACGGCCGACGGCTGGAGTTCGTTCTGCGTCGTCACGGTGATGATGCCCGTCAGGGCCCGCAGCGCCGTCTCTTCTTCAATCAGGAGCTTGTGCCGGCGCTTCTCCTGCCGCTCGCGCAGGGCGTCGAAGCCCATCCACCGGTCCAGGGCGCGCAGGTCCTCGCGGCGCTCCTTGCGGTCCTTCACCGTGGCCTTGAGGTGGTTCACCAGCACTTCGCGACGGGCGGCGTCATCCACCGCCTCGTTGTGCTGGCGGGTGAACTGGATGAGCTCCTCGTGCACGGAGGCGAGCTCCGTCTCCAGCACCTCCAGGGCCACGCCCAGCCACGGGGCCAGGCCTTCCACCCCGGCGGGCCGGGGGCAGGTCTCCACCAGCCGCTGGGCCAGCGCTCCGGCCGACGCGTGACGCACGCGGCGGTGGAGCGGGGGCAGGGCTTCCAAGAGGAGCGTCTCGAGCTGATCGGTGGACAGGTGCATGTCGCGGCCAGAGCTATTCATTGCTTGAGAAAGCTGCCCGGCCCCCCCCCGTCCCCGTTCGGATCAGGACACCTCACGGCTGGAAACGTCGTTCATCCAGCAGCTCCTCGAACTCCTCTTCGGTGGGAGTGACGTCCTGCAACCCACGTCCGCCGGTCCAATCCCACCGCGCTCCCAGTGAAAAGACGTTCTGGAACCCGTACGGACCGGAGAGGAACGCGCGGTCCTCGGCGTAGAGCATCAGCCGGTTGCCGCCACGCCCCATCCACACGTTCCAGTCCACGCGGCCCGACACGCGGTGGCGCAGGTAGGCCGTGGAGCGGTGCTCGTCCTGGAAGCGCTGGGAGGCGCCGTAGCCCAGCTCCGCGCGCGTGCCCTTGAGCTTGCCGCCCAGGAGCCCCGCCCAGCTCGCGTAGGCCCCGGCGTTGTCCAGCGTGTAGAGGTTGCCGTTGCTCGTGGCGGACGTGCCCACCGTGGCCACGTGGTCCTGGAACGGCTGCCAGCGCAGCGACAGCCGCGGTGCCAGCCGCTGGGGATGGTCCTTGCCGTAGAGCCAGTAGACGTTCTGGTCGTAGCGCGTCGCATCCACCGCGCCGCTGCCCTGCATGGACTCCAGCGTCAGGCCCAGGCCCGGAATGAGGCCCACGTCCGGTGACAGCCGCACGTAGCGGTCCGCCGACACGCGGCCCCGGGCGCTCCAGCGCATCGCGCCGTCGAGCGACTGGGTGAACACCGCGCCCTGCATCGACAGGCGCAGGTCCCACGGAAGCCGGGTCAGGTACACCGCCGCGGATCCGCCCATCACCGGGCTCTTGTTCAACGGATAGCGGGCCTCGGGCGTGACGCGCAGCCACGCGCGGCCCGGGGACAGCTCCCGGCGCAGCGACAGCCGCAGCTCCATGCCCGTCTGGAGGGGACGGTTGAGCAGCTCGCCTTCCTCCACGTCCTCGCTGCGGAAGCCCAGCTCCGCGGACAGCATGCCCGGCCCGTACCCCGGGGCCTCGGGCGCCATGCCGTCCGGCAGCAGCGCCAGGTCCGGCGGCAGCGCCGGCCAGGGCAGGGGCTCCAGGCCAGTGGTGCCCTGGGCCCACGTCGAGGTCGCGAGCGCGCTCGGATCCGCGACGACACCCAGTTGCACCTGCACCAGCGCTTCACCTTCGGGTGACTCCAGGCTCACGCGGTGCGGACCGCGCGAGGGCAACAGCAGCCACGTCTCACCCGCGCGACCCAGCGGCTGCGACGCACCCTTGAGCCCCGGGTCGGCGTCCCCGGGCAGGCCCAGGTGCATCAGCGGTCCTTCCTCCGCGCCGGAGCCGCCCGCGCCGTCACCGGAGGGCAGGGGCGTGCTGCGCAGGAGCAGTTCGCGGCCCGCCGTGGGCGCGAGCGCATGGGCACGCACGCGCAGCGCGGTGGGGCCCAGCACCGTCATCACCACCGGCGAACCCGGACGGCTGCGCAGGAGCGACAGGGGCTGCGGCGCGACCATCACGCGGGCGTTGGCGGCGCCCTGCTCGGACTCCACGAAGCGCACGAGGCCGGTCTGCTGCGTGTCGGCCCGCGCCAGCACCACCTCCACCTGGTGACGGCCGGGGACGTCCAGGCGCGTGCCCAGCACGGCCGTCTCGCCCTCCGCCACCTTCACTTCGCGCACCACGCGGCCGTCCACGCGCAGCGCGAACGCACAGGTGCCGGTGACGTCCACGCCGGGACGCGGCGTGGTGCCGCACAGCACCTCCGCGCCCAGGGGCCGGGGCTGCTTCACCACCAGGCTCATCACGCGGGACGCGCCCGCGGGCAGCAGCTTCGCCTCGGACAGCTTCCACGGCGGCGCGAGCAGCGCCTTGCGCACCGCCTGCGCCACGTCCTCGTCCTCCGTGCCGCCCTCCGACGTGGCCTCCAGCGAGCCCGCGGCCTCCTCGGCGTCGCGCAGCCGCTCCCAGCGCGTCCAGCGGCCCGCCGTGAAGCGCATGCGCCGCACGTCCGGGTGGTCCGCCCACGCCTGGAGCTGGCCCGCGAGCGCCGCGCCCAGGGGCGCGCCGCCGTCCTTCCACGCCTGGGGCGAGTCCTGGAGCCGCTCCAGCATCCCGAGCGCCTCCAGCCCCACCTGCGGCAGGCCCGTCTCGCGGTACAGCGCGGCCATCGCCAGCGCGCCCGCCGCGTCCTCACCGGAGGCCGACAGCAGCCGTGCGCGCAGGTAGCGGCCCGCGAGGCTCTTGTCGCCCGACACCGCCGCGAGCGCCGCGTCCGCGTGGCCCTCGCGCGCCTGGGCGCTGGAGGCCGACAGCTTCGCGTCGCCCGTGTCCGGCAGCGCCGCGAAGGCCGGCGACACCAGCGTGGGCTGTGTGATGGCCTGCGTGAAGCGCACCGTGCGCGGCGCCGCCTGGGACAGGCGATCCATCAGCGCGAGCAGTCGCTTCTGCTGCTCCGGCGTCAGCTTCGCTTGCGCGTCCAGCAGGCGGCCCACGTCCGCGCGGGCGAAGCCCTCCTCCTGGAGCGAGGAGAGCAGTTCGGCGCGCGCGAGGCGCGGCTCCGTTTCGCCGGGCGTGGCGCGCAGCGCGCGGGAGAGCGCCTGGAGCGTTTCGTAGGACGTGCCGGCCTGCGGCTGCGGCAGGGCAGGGACCTCCGTGGGCGCGGCGACCTCTGCCCGGCGCACCGCCATCGAGACGACGAGCGACGCCTTCGCGTCCTCGGGCTCGAACCACACCTCACGGGCCTGCGGCGGCAGCGTCACCACCACGGAGACCGGCGCGGACGACGTGCCCCGCGCGCCCTCCAGCGCCAGGTGATTCGCGTTCGCGGCGGAGGGCCGCAGCACCAGGCGGCGGGTGTGGCCCACGTCGGTGGACATGCGCACCACGAGGGGCTTGCCCGCCACCGCATCCAGCGGGCGCAGTTGCACGCGCACGGGCGAGGGCAGCTTCGCGTCAGGCACCCGGAAACGCACCGGCTTCGTGCCCACCTTCACCGGCCACTGCGTGCGCACGTAGCCGAGCTCCGCGGGCGTGCCCTGCTCCTTCGTGGGCGCGAGCGTGAGGAAGGCCCGCGTGCCGGCCGCGCCTTCGAGCTTGAGCGCGTGCTCGCCCGGAGGCAGCGCGATCTCCACCGGCTCCAGCGACGACAGCGGCAGCAGCGGGAAGGCGTTGTTGCCCACGCGCAGCACCGGATGCGTCCGGGCGCCCGGCGGCGTCATCACGTAGGCGCGCAGCAGGGTGGGGGCCTCGGCGAGCCCCGTGGCCTGGACGTGGGTGGTGCCTCCGGCGGCGAGCGGCCACATCGCGCTGCCCGCCATCGCCGCGTCGGCTTCCACGGCCTGGAGGTCCAGCCACCGCGAGGGCTTCACTTCCGTCACCGCTCCGTTGTCGTCGCGGGCGTCCTGGGACGCGGGCGTCACCTGCGACCAGCGGCTCGCGCGCCACCACGCGGTGCGGTAGCGACGGCGGATGTCCTCCGACAGCGGCTCCGCGCGCCAGGCCAGCTCCAGCGCGGCCAGCTCACGGCTTCGCAGCGGATCTCCCAAGGGCAGGCGGGCCACCAGCTCCGACGCTTCGGCGGTCAGGAATCCCGCTTCCGGCAACGCGGGCGCGGTGCCCAGCAGCGCGTGCGCGGCGTCCGTCTTGCCCTGGTCCAGCAACTGCTTCGCGGTGAGCAGGCGCAGGTGCCACGCGAGCGGTGAGGCGTCCGCGCCCTTCAGCGCTTCCACGGCCGCGTCCGTGTCGCGGTCCCCGATGGCGGCGAGCGTGCGCAGCAGCGGCGACAGGCCCTCCGTCTTCGTCTTGCCGTACGTGCCGCGCGCCAGCTCCGGCATCAGCGCCACCAGCTGCTGGCGCAGGAGTGACGGACGGGGCGCGGTGTCTGTCTTCACCTGCTCCCACGCCTTTTCCGCGAACTCCGTCCAGTGCGTCTGGTGCGTCAGCGCCTCGGACAGCGTGGGCCTGCGCGTGGCGACGCGCGCCCGCAGCATCAGCGGCCCGCCCTTCCAGCTCACGCGGTAGTTGTGCTTGCCCGGGGGCAGCGCCACGCGCAGCTCCTCCGCGATGCCCACGCGCTCGCCCGACGCGAGCACCCGCGCCGTGCGCCCGTCCGGGAGCGCCGCGCCCTCGGGCGCCTCCGCCCACGCGGGCTGCGAGGTGAGCTGGGCCTGCGCGAGCGTGGCGCCCACGCCGTACACCTCCACCTTCGCGGCTTCGGCGTTCGCGTCGCCGCCCAGCACGGAGCGCGCTTCCAGCGACAGCACGCCCGGGCCTTCCAGCTCCAGCGCCCAGACGTTGCCCTTCACCTCGGGGCGATACCAGGGCGCGTCCAGGCCCTCCAGCGCCACCTCGGTGCCGGTGGGACGGGGGCGCTCCACGCGTATCGCCTGTCCCCACAGCGGAGACACCAGCGCCCACTCGCGCAGGACCTCCGCCTTGCGCCAGGCGCGCACCGCGTCCCGCAGCGGCGACGTCGCGGGCTCGTCACGGACGAGCTCCGCTTCCAACGCCGCGACCACGTCCAGCCGCGCGCGCGTGCCCGCATCGAAGGCCAGCGCCGGGCGCGGCCCTTGTCCGTCCACCCACTTGAGGAGCGCGTCGCGCATCCGCTCCTCGGTCTTCACCGTGGAGGTGGGCGCGGGACGCTCCACCGTGATGCGCGCGTCCTTCGTCGCCGTCACCCACCAGATGCTGCCGGTGCCCATCGGCTCCGCCAGATACCAGCGGCCCGGACGCTCCGGGATGCCCTCTTCGTCCACGCGCAAGTCGGGCGCGTCCTGGTCCTCCACCAGCGGCACGCGGGTGAAGCGCAGCGCCCCGGCCGGGCCGGAGACGCGCACGACGTCCAGCGGGCCCAGCCACAGCGCGGCGCCCTTCTGGGGGGTGACCTCCACGGAGCCCGTGGCCTGCGGCACGCCGTCGGGCACGTAGGGCGCGTGGCCCCGCACGTCCTCCAGGGCCACCGGCCCCCGGACGGCTCTGGGCTGCCAGGCCATGCCCTCCTCACGGCGGGCGATGACGGACGGCTGCGGTGCAGCGGACTGCGCGATGACGGGCAGCGCCGCGAGCGCTCCCACGAGCAGGGTGAAACGGGCGCGGCGTCGAACGGGAAACATCGGCGCTCAGTCCTCCAAGGGTGCGAACAGAATCTGTCCCAGCCGCTCCAATCGCGCCGGCCGGGCCAGCGCTTTGCGCGTGCGGGATGACATTTCGAGGTGCAGGAAGAGGGCTTGCGGATACGCCTGGAGCAACCGTGCCTGGGCGTTCTGCGTCCCACCCAGCACCTGCACCCCCTCCGGGAACAGCTTCACGCCGTGTCCCAGCGCATCCTCCAGCGGTACGGACACCTGCCGAGCCCACGCTCCGGGTTGGCGCGAGCCGTCGCTCACCACCGCCGTCAGGGTCTCCGTGCGGCCCTTCTGGACCTTGGATTCGCCGAAGCCGTGGAGCTGCACCACGCGCAGGGCAGGCAGGCTTCGCGCGGCCAGGTCCGTCACGGTCTGGAAGAGGTGGTCCGGGTTGTGGGCCACGTCCGCCGGGTGCTCGGGGTCCTCGGGCGTCTCGCCGGGCGTGCCGTGGTAGCGGTGCGCGGTGGCGGTCATGAAGAGGCGCGGCGCGCGGCCTTCGGGCGGACAGGAGAAGAGGCCCGCGCCGATGTCCTCCGTCCCGATGTCGAAGTAGGGGTGGGGCACCTGCACCACGTCCTCGGTGGCCTCGCCCGTGCGCACCACGTACGCGCCCGCGCCGTGGTAGCGGTCCGGCCGCTCGCGCAGCACCCAGAAGGTGTCGCGCGGCGTCGTCCACGTCTCCAGGAAGAAGCCCACCGACGCGGCCACGTTCGTCAGCTCCGGGGGCACGTCCTTCTGCTTCGGCGCCGCCGCGAGCAGCGCGGGGATGAGCTTCGTGAAGGCCGCGCGCTCCTCCAGCGTCGTGGGGTGGAACGTTACGGCGTCCACGCGGGGCCACAGCCCCGAGAAGCGCGCGTCCACGCGGCATCCGTCCTTCGCGCCGGCTGCCTCGGGCGGGTTCACGGCCGGATCCTCCTGGGGGACGCGCTCCTGCTTCGGGGTCTTCGCGCTCACGGCGGGCCGGGTCGCTTCGAGCTTCTGGGACTTCTGCGCCAGGGCGCCAGATGCATTGGAGGACAGGGCTGTCTGGGCCTCCGCACCGGGCGCGAAGCCCAGCACCGACACGACCCCCGCGGCCACGAACGGGCGCCACGACCCGGTCCCCCGGGACGGCTTCACAGCGCTTCCTCCAACTGCCAGCCGCCCCGGTTCCACTCGCGCGGGGCGGTGTTCTCCAGCGACTGGCCGAAGACGAAGAAGCGCGCCCACATCGGCTCGGGGCCCAGCGCCTGGATGCGGACGGTGTGCACGCCCGGCGCGATGTCCTCGCCCAGCGTCACCGGCACGGTGCGCGCGTACCACTTCACGCCCGGACGGCCCGCTGGCATCGCCGGATCCCTCTCGGAGGCGGGCAGCACCACGGTGCGCTCGGCGCGGGTGACGTGCGGCACCAGCACGCTGGCGCGACGCACGGGGTTGCCTCCATCCACCGTGACGGAGAGACGGGGCGCGGTGGAGGCCTCCGCCACCGGCGTGTAGACGACGACGTTGAGCGTGACGGCGCCGGGGCCCGTCTTGCGCACCGGCACGCGCAGCCCGCTCGAGCCCACCGGGTACACCGTGCGCGAGCGCAGCCCGCTGCCCGCCGCGGGAGGCCGGTTGAGCATCGCCGTCAGGCCGGGCGCGGACGAACGCAGCAGCACCTCATGCTCGCCGGGCGGCAGGGGCGGCAGGAGTTCGCGCGAACGCGTGGAGCGCACGGTGAAGCGGTGAAGGGGCTCGCCGTCGAGCAGCACCTCCACCTCGTTGCCCAGCGCCGTCGCGTCCTTCAAGGACAGCCGCACTTCCGGACGGGTGGGCGTGCGGGCATCGAACTGCGCCCGCACCGCGCGGCCCGGCTCCAGGATGGTGGACAGCGTGCGCACCACGTCCGCGGTGTCCGCCTGCGCGGACTCCAGGACCTCGACCACGGCGGGCGTCCCATACGGGCGCACCACCACCGCGTCACCCGAAGGCGCCACCGCTTCGTCCTCCGGGCCCACGGGCTCCAGGCGCACCTGGCTGAGCAGCTCCATGCGCGCGCCACCCTGCATCAGCTCGCTCATGTTGGCCGGCCGCATCGGATGCCAGGAGCGTTGATCCAGGGGCGCGTTGCGCCAGCGCACGCCCTTGAGCGCCGTCTCGGTGTAGGGCGCCACGGGCGTGAGCGCCTGCGCACCGGCCAGGAAGCTGTAGAACTGCACGATGGTGGAGCGCGGCGCCTCCACGCGCAGCTTGCGCGCACCCGCCGGCAGGAACAGCCGCGCGCTCGCCACCTGGGACACCCAGGCGGGCAGGTCCGTCACTTCACCCGAGCCCGCCGAACCCGCGTCCTGCGTCACCTGCGCCACGGGCATGCACGGCAGCGCGCCCCCGGGCAGCGCCACCAGGTCCGCGCTCTCGAACGGCGCGGGCTCCGTGGTGGCATCCAGCGAGGCCTGTCCCAGCGGCTGGCCCTGCGCATCCAGCACCGTGAGGCTCAGGTGCAGCGGTTCGCGCGACGGGGCCCGGTCCAGCGAGCGCGCGTCGATGCGCACCAACCTTCCGGCCGCGTCCATGCGCGGATCGATGTCCAGCTCCAGCACCGGGCACGCCGGACCGGTGGCGAACGCCTCCGTGCGGCGCGTGTCCGGCAGGAAGGCGACATGGCCATCCGCCGCGGCGCCCGGCGCGGGACGCGGCCCGGCGGGCAGCAGCCACGACTCGAACGGCCCCTCCACCGTGTAGCGCAGGTCCTCCTTGCCGTCGTTGCGCACCGTCACGGTGTGCACGCCCGCGGGCAGCTCCAGCGGATGCGACATGGGCGAGCCCGCCACGGGGCCCGGCAGCTCCACCGTGTGCACGAGCCCGTCCTGCGACAGCGTGCGCACCGTCACGGGGCCATGCGGCTGCGGGTGCGCGTCCGTCGCGTCGCTCCACAGCCAGAGCACCGGCTTCGCGGGCCCGGTGACGTTGAGCGCCACGGCGCGCCCCGCCTCCAGCCGCTCCTGCACGGACTCGGTGGCCTCCACCAGCGGCAGCCGGAACGCGGTGCGGTAGACGGGCTCAATCTGGTAGTCCGTGCCCGCCTCGCCCTCCGCGTTGAGCCGCTCCCAGTGCTCCTCGGTGAGCCAGCGGCGCGTGTCCTGGGACAGCTTCTCGAAGGGCTCGAAGGTGGCGCGGCCGGCGCGGACCTCGGCGCGGGCCTGCGCCAGCTTCTGCGACGCGAGCAGCGGCAGCGTGCGGTGCGCCCGGACGTACACGCGCGCCAGCAGCGTGCCCTTCGTGCCCGCGGGCCGCAGGTACAGCACCGAGTGCTCCGGCCGCTCCGGCAGGCGCAGCACGAACTCGCGCTCGTCCGTCACCTGCGCGGTGGCGTTGGTGGTGAAGGCGCTCTCCTCCAGGAAGGTGCCGTCCTCCTGGGGCTGGCCCTTGCTCTGGCGCGTGCGCGTGAAGATGGCGCGCTCCAGCACGATGCCCGCCGGGGCGCGCAGGATGGCCTGCAGGCCGTACTGGTACTGCTTCTCCGGCGCGTAGGGCGTGCCTTCGGGCAGCATCTCGTGCGTGACGATGAGCAGCTCCTCCGCTTCGGAGGGGACCCGGACGCGCATCTCCTTGCCCGGCTCCAGCCGGTAGAAGATGAGGCGCTCGGCGTTGACGAACTTCGCGTCGCGGCGAGCGGTGGGCGTGTCGGTGTTGCCCAGGACGGCGAGGCTCGCGCCCCAGATGAGCGCCAGGGCCGTCAGCAGGCCCAGGAGCGCCAGGAGCGCGCGACTGCGGGTCTTCATCGACGTGCCTCTTCGCGGGAGACTTCCCCGGTCAACACCACCGGTCGGCGGTGTCGCAGCGCCACGTCCACCGCGCTCGCGAGCCCCGCGTCACCGGCGGTCAGCTCCGCGCGCTCGAGCGGCGACGGGTGCTGCTGAAGGAAATAGACGGCGCGCAGCACCTGATGTCCCTGCCGCGCCTCCACCAGGAGGAAGGGCAGGCCGTGCTCGGCGCTGAAGCCGGCCTTCACCTGCCGGGACACGTTGCCCACGCGCTTCGTCTGGGACAGCGCGCGCAGGTCGTGCACGTTCTGCTGCGCCAGGTAGCGCTCCGCGCCGGCGGTGAGCTCCGCGAAGTGCTCCTTCAGCGCGGACGACACCGGCTGCGAGGGCGCCACCAGCCGATCCGCCAGCAACGCGCGCTCCGGCGACTCGCGGGGCTCCTCGGGCGTCAGGCCCGTGAGGGCCAGCTCCTCGGCCGCGAGCCGGGGACCCACGAAGGCGCCGCGCAGCGGTTCGGACAGCCACAGCGTCGCCAGCTTCGCCCCACCGAAGGTGCGCGAGAACACCTGCTGCGGGCTTGCGTCGTTGAGGCCCGTCAGCTCCGGCGCGCCGTCGTTGTAGCGCACGCGCTGACCCAGCCAGCCCAGCGGGCCGGAAGCGGACAGCAGGCGCTCCAGCTCCGCTGGCCGCTGCGCCGGGGTGAGCACCGGACTGCCCACGTCCACCAGCACGTCCGCGTTCACGGAAGGCCGGCCGGAGAAACCCCGGATGGCCAGCACCTGCCCGTTCTTCCCAGGCAGCGCGCGGTGCACCGCCTGATGGAACGCCTGGAACGCGGTGCGCAGCTCGCCGAAGGTGGCGGGGTGGGGCGCTTCGGTGGAGGCGGTGGCGAACACCAGCGCGGTGGCGCCGGCCTCGTGCCACAGCTCCGCGGCCACCGGCAGCGTGCCCGCCTCGCGAACCGGCGACGGCACCTCCAGCGCGAGCGGCGAGCCGCCCTGACGCACCAGCAGCCCCGCGCCCAGCCGGCCCGGCGTGGCTTCCGCGTCCGTCACCCACCAGCAGTCCTTCGCCTGGGCGCAGTCCGTCACCGGGTGCACCCGCAGGCCCAGCAGCGCCGCCATGGCCCCGGCCCAGCGCGCGCGCAGTGCCACGGGCACGTCGGAGGTCCCGCTGCCCAGCAGCGGCGCGGCCACCTGCTGCTCCAGCACCAGCAGCTCCGAATCCGAGGGCCGCACTGCGGGCGTGGGCACCCCGTCCGGCGTCACCATCAGGGCGCCCAGCGCGTCGCGCTCCGTCATCGGCGCGGCCAGCTCCGGCGCCTCGGCGAGCACCCGCGACGCGAAGTCCGCGGGCCCCGCGCGCAGCACGCTCAGCCGGTCCTCGCCCCAGGTGTCCCCGGGCTCGGGCGGCGCGGCGGACGTCACCTTCGCGTCGGGCCACAGCGCGGCCAGGGACTCCGGCGCCTTGCCATCCCGCGTGTGCAGCACGACCTGTCCCGGCTTCAGCGAGGCGTCCACGCGCACCTGCACCCGCTCGCGCGAGGACAGCGCTTCGTGGGCGTGGCGCAGCGGCGTCTCCGACTGCGACAGCGCGTCGCCCAGCACCAGCCCCGCGCGGCGCGAATCCACGCCGCTCACGATGATGGCGCGGCAGTGCACGCGCTCGCACAGGAGCGCGGCCACCTCGGCGCTCGGCGCTTCGGAGAGGGGACGCGGCACCTCCAGCACCGGCCCCTTCGCGCCGGGCACCAGCAGGGACGTGTCCCAGCCCGCCTTGCCCTCGCCGTCCACGCGCTCCACCAGCGCGAAGCGCGCGGGAGAACCTTCCACCACGGGCAGCGCGCGAAGCTCCAGCCCCAGCGCCGCCGCCTGCGTGCGCAGCGCGGACACGCCCTCCGTGCCGCCCGTCTCCAGCCACGCGTCCACGCGGCTCCACAGCGAGGAGTACGTGCGCAGGTCGCCATGCTTCAGCCGCAGCGACACGCCGCCCGCGTCACTCTCCCGCGCGGTGGCGCGGCCCATCGCCATCAGGCCCAGCGGCGTGTGGTCCAGGCCCAGCCCGGGCACCTGGTCGCGCGGCGCCTGCGCGGTGAGCGCGGTGGCCGGACGCGGCTCGATGAGCGACAGGCCGAAGCCCGCCAGGCTGCCGATGAGGAAGCCCGCCAGCGACGTGTGCAGCGTGGCCAGCAGCACGCGCGCCACCACCTGCTTCTGGAGGATCTTCACCGCCAGCAGCGTGGGCACCAGGTAGCCGAAGCCGAACAGGTCCGTCACCTTCAGGCCCGGAATGCGGCCGCCCATGGCCCAGCCGATGGCCCACTTCACGCCGAAGCCCAGACAGAACACGAGCACCGTCTTGCGCGGGCCCTCCAGGTTGAGCGTGCGCAGCCCCGGCACCGACAGCACCGCCTTGGCGGCCACCACCAGCAGCAGCACCTCCGCCAGCGTGGCGACCAGCTTCAGGGGCTCCAGCCACGTGAGCGCCAGCAGCGCGGGCACGAGGATGCCGTTGAAGTCCCAGCCGTACTTGAGGTTGAAGCGCGCGGCGAGGAACGCCGTCGTCAGCAGGATGATGTAGGCCTTGGGGCTGGACAGGAAGTCCTGCGCCACGTCCTCGTACATCAGCTCCAGGCTGCTGAAGGACAGGTTGGTCGCCGGCAGCAGCACGAAGCGCAGGAGCACGTACGTGAGCGCCACCGGCACGCCCACCTGCCACAGCCCCCGGCGGACCTTCAGCTTCCAGAGCGCGTTCGCGGTGAGCGGCACCAGCACCAGACCGATGCTGTGCAGGCTGCGGTCCACGATGAAGGACGTGCCCCAGCGATCATCCATCCACCGGCCGAGCACGGGCAAAAGCCACGTCTCGCTCACCGCGCGCACCATCACGCTGGCGAGCACGATGGAGAAGAAGCGGTCGCGGCCGAAGAACTCGCTCCACGCCCCCGTGCGGCTCAGGCCGCTGGAGAGCGCCAGCGCCAGCCCATACGTGAGCAGGGACTCGGCCACCACCGTGGCCCCCGCCTCCGGGTGGATGACGAACACCGAGGCCAGGTAGCCGGGAACGACAAGGCCCACGAAGACCCATCCCAGCGTCTCCGTGAGGAGCGCCAGGATGAGCACGCCCACGAGCACCGCCACCAGGATGGAGGTGTCGAGGGAGTAAGCCGGAAAGAGTGTCAGGGTCGAAAAGAGCGCCATGGTGGCTGCGCTCGAATCTAGGGAGGCTCAAATCACCGACCAGGGTTGCGCTTCTCGGGAGCTGAGAAGCGTTCGCTGCTCAACCCCTGATCCAACCCGCCAGTCGCGCGGACTGCCCACGCCCCGACATTGGCGCGCCCGCAGTGTCCTGGACGACAGCGAAGTGCACCTCGGTTTCACCCCGCGCCCCGCGTTTGGCACGCAGGGTGCGTGCACCCCGGATGTCAGCTCAAGGACAGGGGTCCGCGGTGGCCACGGCCTGGCAGCCCAGGCCTGAGCCGGTGAGGCTGCACGGCACCGTGTCCGCGAGCGCCTGGATCACCGCCTGGGAGGAGGCGCCGGTGCCGCGCAGGGTGACGGACTGCTCCAGGTGGAGGAAGCGGTCCGACGCGGCTGTGGCCTCGGCGTAGCAGGCGTCGGCGGCGCCGTTGTCGATGCGGCCCTGCACGTTGCTGGTGCCGCACAGCGTGCGGTGCTTGCCGGCGTCATCCGGCGCGTTGCAGGAGAAGGCGCGCCTGGTGCCGACGAGGTGCGTGTTGAGTGCGTCGCGAAAGCGCACGGAGAGGGACTCGGGGCGCTGCACGCTGGTGCCGTCGCTCACCACGGCGGCCTCGGGACCATCGCTCGCGTCCATGCCGTGCACGCTGACCGCGACCGCGTCCGGATAGGTGTCGCGCAGCGCGCGGTGGGCGGCGGTGAAGAAGGTGTTGCCGTAGTGCGCGGCGTCGGAGATGCGCAGGCCCTGGGTGCCGCACACGCTGGTGGTGCCGCTGCACGGGCTGGCGGTGGTGACGGCGCAGCGGTTGCTGCCGGTGAGCAGCAGCGCGCGGGCGCCCAGCGTCACCAACTGCGTGGCCGTCTGGCGCAGCGTGCCCTCGTCGGAGTCCGCGTGCGGCGCCTCCAGCCAGAGGTCGCGCGCGGGGGACAGGTTGAGGATGAAGGTGCCACCGCCCCGCGTGAGCAGGCCCTGCTCGCGCACCACCAGCCACGCGGCGCCGTCCGCGTTGCGGAAGGTGGCCACGCCAAAGCCCAGCGTCCCCAGGTCCTGCACCACCTGCGCGGTGGGCCCCTGCGTGAGCAGCGCGCGGAAGGCGCCTTCAAAGGAGGTGAGCTCCGTGCCGCCGGGCTCCTTGAAGCCTCCACTGCGGGCCGGGCTGATGGACGCGCCCAGGAGCCACGTCGACAGGTCCCCCTGGAGGGTGGCCAGGCCACTGAGCGGTGCGCACACGCTCGGGGAGGGAGCAGGCGCGACGGTGGCCGGGGTCTCGGTCTCCCCGGTGGGCGTCTGCTCCACGGGGACGCTCGGGTCGGCCGGTGTCTGCGTCGGTGCCTGGGCCACGTCCTCGACAGGGGCCTGGGGTGACGCGGGCGCCTGGACGACGCTGCCGGGGGACTCAGCGGAGGGGGCCTCGGACACGGCACCGGACGGGCCGGCGACGGCGCTGCTGCAGGCGGCTGCGAGCAGCAGGAGGCAGGGGAGGGACGTGCGCAGGAAGGACTGGGACATGACCCGTCCCGAACACCGTCGCCTGCGCACGCATTCGCATCCCGTCAATCCCAGATGACAGCCGGGAAAGGGCCCGCATGCCTGTCCGCTCTCGTCGCCTGCCCGCTAGGGGAGGGTGCGCAAGAGCCCGTCCGCGTCGGGGGCGCCCCAGCCGGTGGGGATGTCCCAGCCCGGACCGGCTTCGTACTGACGGTCGGTGACGCCCACGGTGATGTCGCGGAAGGTGCCCTGGACGTCGGGCCGCGTGTAGAGCTGCGAGTTGAGCCAACCCACCGGCGGCTTCGCCACCTCCGAGCGCGCCCCGTTCACCACCGCGATGAGCCCCGCGAAGATGGGCGACGCGAACGACGTGCCGGTGTTGGGCACGGTGACGCCCAGCCACGTGTACCAGTAGCCGGTGTCCGCGTTGAGCGCGACGTCCACCACCGCGCGCTTCGCCGGCAGGGGCACGATGCCCTTCTGCCATTCAGGCGTCGTGAAGGTGCGGCTGATGCCGGAGCCGGAGTAGTACCAGGCCGTCTCGCCCGTCACCGCCATGCCGTTCATCTTCAACTGCGTGCCGCCCACCGCCGTGACGTAGGGGCTGGAGCCCGGCGTGTCCACGCCCGCCGAGTCGCCGCTCGCCGCCGCCACGGTGATGCCCAGCGCCGCGGCCATCATCCCGGAGGCGCCGTACTGCTCGTGCACGGCGCGCGGTTCGGAGTCCTCGCGGTGCGCGAAGGACGTGGTGATGACGGAGACCTCGCCCCGGGCAATGGCCTCGTTGAAGGTGAAGAGCATGGACGTGTTGCGCGCGTCCGGGCCCATGTAGACGAGGACCTCCGACTTCGGCGCCATCGCCGCGGCCCACTCCACGTCGAGCGTGCCCTCGCGGTAGCGAGTGACGGGCGCTTCCATGGTCTGGATGACCTTGGGGTCCTCGCGCTCGATGTCGAACATCTTCCAGAACGCGCGCACGTCCTTCCACCGGAAGCTCGCGCCAATCACCACGCCCAGCTTCGTGCCCTGGCCCTCGTGGCCCTGGTTGTAGAGCGTGTCCACGCCGTACGCGCGCGCCACCTGCTGCGGGGTGAGGCCCCGGTTGATGGGGTCGGGCTTGTCGGTGGAGGGCTGACCGAACTCGCCGGGCAGCGTCCCCGTCGCCGCCGGCAGGTCCAACGCGACGATGGCGGACACGCGCTGCTGCACGAACGTGGGCGCCTTGATGGGCTCCGTGAGGCCGTAGACGTCGTGCGGATCATTTCCGCCCTGCGGCGACTTGCGCTCCAGGATGCGGATCTTCACGCCGAAGGCCTTGTTGAACTGGCCCACGGTCCCCACGAACTGCACCAGCAGCCGGTTGGACGCGACGCGAGGCGTCTGCAGCCCCTGGGACTTCATCCAGTCCGTGACGACGGTGATGTCCTTCTCCAGGGGCGCATGCTTCGCGTTCCACTCCTGGGGCGTCATGTACTTGCGGAAGCCCGCGCCGCCCGGCTTGTAGATGTCGTTGATGCGCTGCTCCAGCGCGTCCTTGTCGCGGATGGGGAAGGCCACCAGCCCCCGGATGAGGTCCGTCTCCGGCGCCTCGCCCTTGTCCGTGTAGACGCCCGGCAACGGGCCCGGGACGCCGTCCGTCGTCGGGATGGGCGTCGGGTCCAGGACCTCGGCCTCCGGCTCCGGCGGCGGGTCCACCACCTCCGGCTCGGGCGGTGGCGTCGTCGCGGGCGGTGGCTGGGAGGTCTCCGAGTCGGGAAGGGTGGGCGCGCCCTCCACCGGTGTAGGCCCTGGCGGACGGGGCTTGCCCACCGACGTCAGCCGGTCCGAGTCGCGACAGCCCCCCATCCACCCCGCCAGCAGAAGAACACCCGTGAGGATGTGTCCGCGCTTCATTGCTCCCCCAAGCCCGCGGTGGCCCCTCGGGTCCGCCGCACCCCAGCCGTCCTCCGGGCTGGAGGACGTCGCCCATTGTGCGCATCGAAGGTGGGTGCGATTGCCCCACGAGGCAACTGTCGTGGACTGGTAAAACGCGGCTACACTGTTGGCACTTCTTTGCCCAACCCATGCGGCTGCCGACAGCACTCCTGCTCATTTTCTTCCTGCTGCCGTGCGCTGCGCTGGCGCAGGCAGACACGCGCATCACCTTCCTTGGGCGTCAGTTGGAAAAGGGAAGGGATCCGCGTGCGCGCTCACAAGCCGCCCTCGTGTTGGGCGCCACCGAGGACCCCGAGGCGGTGACGCCGCTGTGCGGCGCGCTGAAGGACCCCAGCGAGCTGGTGCGCGCGGCGGTGGCCAAGGGGCTGGGGTCGCTCCTGGAGCCAGGGGGACTCGACTGTCTCCAGGCGTACCAGGGGGAGACGGACGCCTCCGTGCAGGCGGCGGTGGCGGAGTCCATCAAGGCCCTCAAGGCGTACCAGGCGCGCCGGCCGCGCTTCTACCTGGCGCTGGACACGCTGAAGGACAAGACGGGCGGCATCTCTCCGGAGCTGGTGAAGGTGACGGAGGCGCGGCTGCGCTCGAAGCTGGTGAGGCGTGGCGCGCAGATGGCGCCGGTGAAGGAGACGAAGGCGGCGGCGAAGGGTGCGCTCAAGAAGATGGGCGTGCACGGCTACCGCATCACGGCGGAGATCCAGGCCACGGACAGCGGAGGGCTTCGCCTCGCGATTCTTTGCATGAGCTACCCGGAGCAGTCATTGATGGGACAGGTGGAAGTGAATGCCGCGGGTGCGCCGCCCGCGGACTTGTTGAAGGCCCTGATCCCCCGCGCGATCGAGGAAGCCGCCGCGACCTTCGAGTGGAGCAGCGAGACATGACGACGACGACCGCCCCGGCCCCGACCCCCGCTCCGGCCCCGACGAAGCGCCGGTGGCGCAACTTCCTGCTGGATGCGCCCTTCCAGCTCAAGCTCACCGCGTACATCGTCGGCGTGTCGCTGGTGCTCGCGGCCATCCTGGGCATCTTCCTGGCGCGCTCGGCGAACTCGCTGATGGCGGAGACGGCGACGGCGGTGGACGCCCGTTCGCGCGCGGCGGAGGTGAGCCGCGAGCTGTCCGGGGCCACGCTCTCCAACGAGCTGCTGGCCCACATGGACGACCCGTCCTTCGAGGCGAAGTTCCGCGAGCAGGCGCAGGCCATCGACGCGGGCTACGAGGCGGAGCGCACGGCCATCGTCGCGCAGCGCGCGGAATTGGAGCGTCACCAGCGGCTGACGTGGTGGGTGCTGGGCCTGTGCATGCTGACGTTCATCGTGGTGGTCGCGCTGTCCACCATCGTGGTGACGCACCGGATGGCGGGCCCGCTGTTCCGCATCAAGCGCATGGTGCGTGAGGTGGCCGAAGGCCGCCTGCGTCCGCCGCAGCACGGCCTGCGTGAAGGCGACGAGCTGCAGGACGTCTTCGAGGCCGCGAGGGACATGACGCAGCGGCTGCGCAACCAGCAGGAAGAGGACGCGCGCGTGCTGGCGGAGGCCCTGGCGGTCGCGAGGCAGAAGGGCGTCACCGGACCGTGGGTGGATGAGCTGAGCGCCCTGGAAGCGCGCTACCGCGAGCGACTGGCGCGGTAGGGCAGGTCGCCGCATCCAGCCTAGGTCGTTCGGCCCAACTGCCCGGCAATCACCTCGCGCATCCCCGTCGGCGCGCGCCCGAGCAGCTTCTCAAGCGTGGGGTCGGTGGCCGCGAACTCGCCGTCGTGGCTCGCGCGGTAGAGCCCGAGCGAGATGGCGATGACATGCGCGGGCATGCCAGAGGCCGCGAGCTTCGTGCGCATCTCGTCCTCCGACACGGTGCTCCGACGGAGCGGACGTCCGAGGACGCTCGACGCGAGGTCGCACAGGGCATTGAAGTCGAGCGCCTGCGCTGCCGTGAGCGGCGGCGTCGGCCCTTCGTACCGACCCTCGTTCGCGAGAATCACGGCCGCCGCCTCCGCGAGGTCCGCGTGCGGGGTCCAGGAGACCTTTCCGTCCGGGGGCGCCTCGAAGACTCCCGTCTGCAGGCCCTTCCCCAGCAGGAACATCGCGCTCGCGGCGTAGAAGCCGTTGCGAAGCGCGGTCCACGCCAGGCCGGACTCGCCCAGCATCTGCTCCGTCGCCGCGTGGTCGAGCATCGGAGGAAACGCCGACGAACGGCTCGCGGCCATGTGACTCGTGTAGACGATGCGCCGCGCGCCAGCGGACCGCGCGGCGTCGATGGCGGCGCGATGTTGGGCGAGGGGATCGCCGCCATACGCGCTCGCGTTCGACGAGACGAGCAGCACCTGGGACGCTCCCTCGAAGGCCTGCTCCAGGCTCTTCGGATCCGTGAAGTCGCCCCTGCGCACCCGAACGCCGCGTGCCGCGAGGTCCTGGGCCTTCTGCTCGTCTCGGACACTGACGGCGATCCGGTCCGCCGGTACGCGGGCGACGAGCTTCTCCACGATGAGACGGCCGAGCTGCCCGGTGGCCCCGGTCACGACGATCATTGGATGCTCCTTGAGGTATCGACGGAAACGAGCCGTCGTTTCCATTGATAACGTAGCGGTCGTTAACGCCGTTATCAAGTCAATGTTATCGGCGTTCCCGCAGCCGCGTGCTATTCCCAGCCTCATGAAGGACCGCGAGAAGTCCGCTGCGGAAGACGCCGAGGGCCCCGATGTGCGCGCGCGCATCATCACGGCCGCCGCGGAGCTCATCTCCTCCGGGGGGCCTGATGCCGCGACCACGCGTGCCGTGGCCGCCGCCGCGGGTGTGCAGGCGCCCACCCTCTACCGGCTCTTCGGCGACAAGCGCGGCCTCCTCGCGGCCGTCATCGAGCACGCACTGAAGAGCTACGTGTCGGAGAAGTCCGCGCGCGCGCCGCACCCCGACCCGCTTCAGGACTTTCGCGATGGCTGGGACATGCACGTCGCGTTCGGCCTCAGCCATCCGGGGCTGTTCGCGCTCATGAGCAGCGATCCGCAGTTGGCTTCGCAGCCTTCCGCCGTCGGGGACGGGGAGGATGTCCTGCGGCGGCGCATCCGGAACATCGCGCTCGCGGGCCGGCTGCGGGTCAGTGAGGAGCGGGCGCTAGGCCTCGTGGTGTCGATGGGCACCGGGGCCGTGCTCACGCTCCTGCGCCAGCCCGAAGGGCAACGCGACCTCGGACTCTCCGATGCCGCGCGCGAGGCGACCGTGGCCGCGATCACGAGCGAAGCGGCGACCCCGGCGAACACGGATGTCCGCGCGGTGGCGGCCGCTCTGCGTGCCTCCATTGACCGGCTCGGTGTCCTCACGAAAGGCGAAAGCCTGCTGTTGAGCGAACTGCTGGAGCGCATCGCGGACGCCGGATGACGGAGCCGCGCGTCGGTCCATCATGCTCACGTTCAGGTGGAAGGACTCCCCATGACCCATGACGCGCCCGTCTACCTGGATCACAACGCGACGACGCCGCTGCTTCCAGAGTGCCTGGACGCGATGCTGCCCTACCTGCGGGAGCATTTCGGCAATCCGTCCAGCGGGCACGTCTACGGCACGAGGGCTCGCGCCGCCGTGGCCCACGCGCGCGAACAGGTGGCCGCGTTCCTCGGGTGCGAAGCGGATGAGGTCCTCTTCACGTCGGGTGGCACCGAGGCGAACAACCTGGCGATCCGCGGTGTCGCGGAGGCCGCCGGGGCCCGGCGCCAGTTGGTGACGACGGTCATCGAACATCCCGCGACGGCGCGTCCCTGTGGCTGGCTGGAAGAGCACGGCTGGCGCGTCACCCGGCTCGGGGTGGACACGGAGGGCCGCGCGCGGCTCGACGAGGCCCGGGACGTGGTCAACGCGGACACGGCGCTCGTCACGGTGATGCACTCGAACAACGAGACCGGCGTCTACCAGCCCGTCGCGGAGCTGGCCCGCTTCGCGCACGCAGCGGGCGCGGTCATCCACACGGATGCGGCGCAGTCGCTGGGCAAGACTCCGGTGGACGTGCGCGACCTTGGGGTGGACCTGCTGTCCGTCGCGGGCCACAAGCTCTACGCGCCCAAGGGCGTGGGCGCGCTCTACGTGAGGCGTGGCACGTCGCTGGTGCCCTTCACGCTCGGCGCGTCGCACGAGCGAGGCCTGCGTCCGGGCACGGAGAACGTGGCCTCCATCGTCGGGCTCGGGGTCGCGTGCGAGGTGGCGGGCCGTGAGCTGGAGTCCGTCGCGTTGCGCATGCGGGCGCGCCGGGACCTGCTCTGGGAGCGCCTCGCATCGGCCATTCCGGGGATGGCGCTCAACGGCCACCGGGACCTCTGCCTGCCGAACACGCTCAGCGTCCGCTTCCCGGACGTCTCCGGCGACGCGGTGCTCGCGGGGGCGCCGGACGTCGCGGCTTCGACGGGGTCGGCCTGCCACGAGGGCCACGAAAGCGCGTCCGCCGTCATCCTCGCAATGGGCATCAAGCTGGACGCCGCGCTCGGCACGGTGCGCCTGTGCGTGGGACGTGGCACGACGGTGGAGGACATCGAACGCGCGACGGTGGCGTTGGTGCGCTCGTGGACGCGACTCACGGGGCCGTAGTCAGCGCGAACGCCGGCAGGCGCCAAGACGCTTGGGTCACTTCAGATTCGTTCGGAAGAACGTGGTCAACTTGTCGAAGGGGATGAGGTTGACACGATCGTAGAGATCCACGTGACCCGCGCCAGGCACGATGACGAGTTCCTTGGGGTCACCGGCAAGCCGGTAGGCCTCGTCGCTGAACTCCCTGGAGTGGGCGTTCTCGCCCGCGATGAAGAGCATCGGGCGAGGAGAGATCGTCTCGATGTCCGCGAACGGGTAGAAGTTCATGAACCTGGTGCTGCTGCTGAGCGTCGGATGCGTCGTGGTGTCTGGGCTGTGCCCCCGCGACGTGCGGTAGAAGTCGTAGAACTCACGATCAATCGCAGTGGACTGGTCACTCAGCTCTTCGGGCGTCCCGCCCGTATATCTGGCTTCGCCCCCCGCGAACTCCACATCGCGCTGCAGCGCTGCCTCCTCGATGAACTTCTTTCGCTGCTCGAGGGTCACCGAATGCCTGAGCCCGTCGCGGCTGGCGGCGCCCATGTCATACATGCTGACTGTCGCGAGGGCCTTGATGCGCGGATCGATCTTGGCCGCACTGATGACAAAGCTCCCGCTGCCGCAGATTCCGATGGCGCCAATCCGCTCCCTGTCGACAAACGGCTGGGTGCGCAGGAAGTCCACCGCGGCGCTGAAGTCCTCGGCATAGACGTCCGGTGCAACGGCATTGCGGGGTTGGCCGTCACTCTCGCCCCAGAAAGACAGGTCCAACGACAGGGTGACGAATCCCTGCTCCGCCATCTTCGTGGCGTACAGGTTCGCGCTCTGCTCTTTCACCGCGCCCATGGGATGTCCGACGACGATCGCCGGACCCTTCGCGCCGCGATTCAGGTCCTTGGGGACGAACAGGTTCCCAACGACATTCATCTTGTATTGGTTCTGGAAGACGACCTTCTGAATGGTGACCTTGTCACTCGTGTAGAAATTGTCCGCGCCGTTGGCCGTGTCCCCAGACGCGAGGCCCGGTGTCGGACGTGCCGCCGATGCCGAGGACGATGCGCAGGCCGACAGTGCGGTGAACGAACCGAGCAGGAGTGCACCGAGCAAGGAACGTCGGCGCGTCGCGAAAGGCAGTTTCATTTTCGTCATTGTCTTCATCCTCGTGGGTGTGAGGTTCGGCAGGGGCCGAGCGGGTAATGGCAGCCGCGTTCACGCATTCCTCTGAGCGGCGCTCTCCAGCGACGCCATGCGGACCTCGGCCTCGCCGACGCAGGTCTCTCTCGACGCCCGGAGGGCCAGGAGGGCCGCGCCCCCGAGCAGTGCGGCGCTCGCCACGAACGTGCTCTGGTAGCCGCTGCGGTCGAACAACAGCCCTCCGAGCGAGGCGCCAACCGTGATGGCGAGCTGGATGGCCGCGACCATGAGACCGCCGCCAGCCTCCGCGTCGCGCGGCAGCGTGCGGCTGATCCACGTCCACCACGCGACCGGCGCCGCCGTGCCGATGAGCCCCCACCCCGCAAGGAGGACGGCCGTCGCCGCGAGGGACCGGCCGAAGACGGCGAGTGCGACCGCGATGACAGCCATCGCGACCGGCGCGGCGATGAGCACCGCGGACAGCCGTTTGGCCACGAGGAACCCGATGAGGTACGTGCCCAGGAGCCCCGCCGTGCCCATCCCCAACAGGACCAGCGAGAGGGTGGACACCCCGACCCGCGTGACCGTCTCCAGGAAGGGACGCAGGTACGTGAAGAGGGCGAACTGGCCCATGAAGAAGAGCGTGACCGCCAGGATGCCCCACAGCGCCTTGGGGCGTCGGAGGAGGGCGAACGCGCTCGGAGGCGGAGCGGCGCGCTCCGTGGGCATGGGGGGCAGGGTGAAGAACTGCCACACGAGGGTGATGGCCGCGAGAGGAACGACCGCGAAGAACGCACCACGCCACCCGATGTACTGGCCCAGGAAGCTGCCAAGTGGCGCCGCGATGGTGGTGGCCAGCGCGTTGCCACCGTTCAGCAGGGCGAGCGCACGCGGCACGTCACCCTCGGGGACCAGCCGCATGACGGTGGCCGCGGACAACGACCAGAAGCCGCCAATCACGATACCCACGAGCGCGCGGCCCAACATGAGCACGGTGTAGCTCGGCGCCAGGGCCGTCACGAGGCCCGAAGCCAGCATCGCGCCGGTGAGGCCGAGGAGCAGCTTCCGGCGGTCGATGGACCGGGCCGCGGACGCGACGGTGAGGCTCGCCAGGACGGCGAAGAGGCCGGACACGGCAATCGCCTGGCCGGCGCGGCCTTCGCTCAGGTGGAGATCCGACGCGATGGGCGTCAGGAGGCTCACCGGCATGAACTCGGACGCGACGAGCGTCGAGACGCAGAGGGTGAGCGCGAACACGGCGCCCCATGATGCGGAGCGCGGGGCCGACGCCACGGGCGCGTTGGCGAGTTGGATGGACATGATTCTCTCCCAGGTTGTGGGGCACGCTTGAAGGTCTCGACGTCCGTGTCGGGCCTTCGTCGCAGGTGCCCCGCGCGTCGTGCTCGCTGGAGCAGCAGTGCCTGGTGAAAGAACTACGCGGCGCGCCCCCCGGGCACCAGACGATGAGGAGCGAACGGGCCGTTAAGCAGGGGTTGATGGTGGCCCTGCATTTGCCGAAAGTGGCCATCCCCGTTCACAGGGCCGTCACGACACTCCACACCGGCACTTCATTTCATGGGAACCACCGCGATGAAGACGGTCCTCTTCCATCAGCTCCATGTGTTTCTGGCCGTTGCGCGACTCCAGAGCTTCCGGGGCGCGGCGCGCGAGCTCGGCGTCTCCACGGCCGCCGTGAGCCAGTCGGTGCGGCAGTTGGAGGAGCAGTTGAGCGTGGTCCTGCTCAACCGCACCTCGCGCAGCGTGGCCCTGACGGACGTGGGGCGGCGGCTGGTGGAGGAGGCCGGTCCGGGCCTTGCTCAAGCCGCTGCCGCCCTTCAAGGGACCTCGGCCCAGCCCGGGGAGGTCGTCGGACGGCTGCGGCTGTCCGTGCCACGCGCGGCGGTGCCCCTCCTCATCGCGCCCGTGCTGCCAGCCTTCCGGGCGCGATACCCTCGCGTGGAGGTGGACGTCGTCGTCGAACAGCGCCTCGTCGACATCGTCGCGGAGGGCTACGACGCCGGCGTGCGCTTGAGCGAGACCCTTGAGCGCGACATGGTGCAGGTGCGCCTGACCGGCGCCTTCCGCTTCGTCATCGTGGGTGCCCCGGCCTACCTTGAGGCGCGTGGCACCCCAGAGCGCCCCGAGGACCTGCTCCGGCACGACTGCATCGTCCTGCGCTCACCGACGACCGGGACTCCCTATGCCTGGGAGCTGGAGCGCGGAAGCAAGACCTGGCGCATCCCGATGCGCGAGGGGGTCTCCACCAACGACGAGCTGGCCGGCGCGGCGCTCGCCGCCGAGGGAGGGGGGCTGGCGTACGTCCTGGAGCCAGCCGTCCAGGAGCAGCTGCTTTCCGGACGCCTCGTGCGGGTGCTGGAGGACTACGCGCCCACCGTGCCTGGCTTCTTCCTCTACTACCCCAGCCGCGCACAGCGCTCGAAGCCCCTGCGCCTCTTTGTCGAGGCAGCCAAGGAGCTGGCCGGCAGGACGGGCTGAGTTTGCCTGGGCACGCTCGGACCGCCACGGACCTTTCGATTCGGACGCTGAAGCGATGTCCGCACCTGCGCGGAATCACACGCGCGCTGTATCCGCGGCCAGACCCATCTGCATCAGCTCCGAGTGCAGCAGCAGCCGGGCCTGGGCCCACGGCATCGCCACGACGCGGTAGCCATCCAGCGCCTGGAGCAGCAGGGGCCGATAGCTGGCGTGCCCGGGGTCCGCGACCACGACAATGCCCCGGTCGGTGGTGGAGCGGATGAGCCGCCCGACGCCCTGACGCAGCATCAACAGCGCGCGCGGCAGCCGGTACTGGAGGAAGCCCAGGTACTCATTGCCACCCCGGGCCAGCGGCTCCTCGCGAGCCGCCACCAGCGGACGTGACGCCGGCTCCAGCGGAAGCTTGTCGATGAAGACACACCCCACGCCGCGCCCGGGGATGTCCACGCCCTGCCAGAAGCTCTTGGTGCCCAGCAGCACCGTGCCCGTGTCGCGCTCCTGCCGCGCCGCGAGCGAACGGCCGTGCCCGCGCGACTGGCGCAGCACTTCAATCCCATGCGGCTCCAGCCGGGCCTGGACCTCGCGAGCCACGCGCTCCAGCCGCCGCGTGGAGGCGAACAACCCCAGCACCCGTCCCCCCATCACCTGCGCCAGCCCGGAGATGCGCCCCGAGGCCCAGTCGATGAAGGGCTCCTCGTGCGCGCGCGGCGCATCGGTGACGAGCACCACCAGCGCCTGCCGCCCCAGGTGGAAGGGGGAGGGCGCGCGAAGGATGGGCGGCCGGAGTCCCAGCCGCTTCAGCACGAAGGGCACGTTGTCGCCCGTGCCCAGCGTGGCGGACGTCATCACCAGCGCGCGCTTGCTCGCGGCGAAGTCCTTCGCCACCGCCTCGGACACGTCCACCGGCTGCGCGCCCACGCTCCAGCGCCCCTTGCGAGGCTCCGCGCGCGCCGCGTAGCACCGCTTCACATCCGGCTCGCCGGCCAGCTCGCCCGCGAGCACACCCAGCTCGCCCAGCTCCGTGGTGGCCCCGGCCAGCTCGCGCTCCAGCGAGGGCTGCTTCACCGCCAGCTCCGGCAGCGCCGCCAGTGCCCGCACCGCGAGCAGCGTGTGCACGCGTTGCAGCGCGCCGCGCACGGCGTCCAGCCCTTCGCGCACGGGCTCCCAGGCGGGCAGGGCGCGCACGGCATCCGTCACCCGCAGCTCCGGGGCATAGGCTGCGTCGTCCGCGTCCTCGCCGGGCATCGCGGAGGCCGGCTCGCACAGCGCCGTCACCTGCTCGCCCAGGGCGCGTGCCTCCTGGAGCAGCGTGCGCAGCGCGTCGTCCACCTCGCCCATCAGGGAGCGGGACTCCTCCCGGCGCGTGGCCGCCAGCGCGCGACGCAGCTCCGCGAAGAGGCCCCGGCGTCCATCGCGCCCGTGCAGCCGCTCCGTGAGGCGCATGAAGGCCAGGTCCGACAGCTCCAGCGTGAGCGCGGTGGTGGCCACGTCCTCCAACTCGTGCGCCTCGTCCAGCACCAGGTGGTCCAGGCGCGGGTAGCGCGCGGGCCACGCGAACGCGAGCGACTGGTTGATGACCAGCACGTCCGCCTCGCGCGCGTGCGCCACCGCCGAGTGGTAGAAACACTTGTGGTGGTGCGGGCACCGCTCGCCCAGCGTCGTCGCCGCCTCCGAGCGCACCGCCGGCACCAGCCCGTGCATCGCGGGGAAGCGCTCGCGGAACCAGTGGCTCAACCGGTCCAGGTCCCCATCCGTGCTGCGGCGCATGTACGCGCGCACGTAGGCCCGGGGCGCCCGCGCCGAGTGGTTCATCCCCGGCTCCACCCGCGTGGCTTCCAGCGCGCGGCGGCGGCACAGGTAGTTCGTCTGGCCCTTCAAGAGCGCATAGCCGAACGCGCCGCCGGTGGCCTGATGCAGCCGGGGCAGGTCCTTCTCCAGCAACTGGTCCTGGAGCGTCTTCGTGTGCGGCGCCACGCCGACCTTCAGCCCGTTGCGCGCGGCGAACAGCGCGGCGGGCGCCAGGTACGCCAGCGACTTGCCCGTGCCGGTGCCGGCCTCCACCGCCACCTGCCCACCGTCCGACAGCGTGCGCGCCACCGCGTGCGCCATCTCCAACTGCGCGGGCCGGGAGAGGAACCCGCCCCCACGCTCCAGCGCGCCGTCAGGCCCCAGCACCGCGGACACCTCCTCCGGCCGCACCGGCAGCGGAGTCGCATCCGCTTCCGGCTCGGGAGGAGGCCGCGCGCCATTCGCCCGCCGCCGCTCCGGCCGGGCGCGCAGGAAGCCGCCCGTCGTCTCCAGGCCCAGCGGCACCGGCGTCGCCCGGCACGCCTCCCACAGCCGGGAGAGCAGCTCCACCAGCGGGCGCGCCTCCGCGTCCGTCGCCAGGTCGCGCTCATCTTCCGCGGAGGCCGGGTCCAGCAGCGGCGTGGGTCCCAGCAGGGACGTGCGGGCCCGAGGGTCCATCGTGGAGAGCAGGTCCGCCACGTCCTCGGCGCGGCCGTCGCGCACGCAGCCGTCCAGCGCGTGCACCAGCACCGCGTGCACCGCCGCGCAGTCATGGAGCGCGCGGTGCGGCTGCTGCTGGCCCAGCTTCGCCCACCGCATCAGCGACTCCAGCGAGTGGCTGGGCAGCTCCGGGTGCAGGTAGTGCATCAGCTCGCACGAATCGAGCACCGGGGCGCGGATGGGACCCAGCACGTCCGGCAGGAAGCCCTTCTCGAACGGGGCGTTGTGCGCCACCACCGTCCATCCGCGCAGCCGTTCGCGCAATTCAGCGCGCTCGGTGTCGAAGCGGGGCTGGCCGGCAAGCTGCGCGTCCCCCAGGCCCGTGAGGCGCTTGATGGTGAGGTTCAGCGGGCGCGAGGACGCGTACAGGCGGCTGAAGCGGTCCACCTCGCGGCCGTTCTCGAAGAACAGGCAGCCCACCTCGATGACCTCGTCCACACGCGGGTCCAGCCCCGTCGTTTCGAGGTCCAGGAAGACATGCCGGGTGAAGAGCTCCGAGCTGCCCATGCAGGGCATCGAGCCTACCCGGCCGGGGGGACATCGCCAGTTAACGCGCGGGCGCGGACTCCGGAGCTACTCCACGACGAAGGTGCCGGCGATCATCTTCCCCATCGCGCACCCGTACCGCAGCGTGCCGGACTGACTGGGGGTGAAGGCGATCTCCACCGGCGTGTTCAGCGGCAGCTTCGTGTCGATCTTGTACTCGTCCATCACCAGCTCGGTGGCGCACGTCATGTCCGTCTTGCGCGTCACCACCAGCTTCACCGGCTCGCCCTGCTTGAGCTGCACCGGGGACGGCTCGTAGCCCTTCTCCGTGACGGCCAGCTCCACCACGTGCACGCCGTTCTCCCTCCGCCCCACCTCCACCGCCGCGGGCGCGTCCGGCACCTTCGCGGTCGCGTCCTTGGTGCAGGCCTGCTGGGAGGCCCCCGCGACAATCGCCGCTGCGGTGAGCGCCAGCCAGGGCTTGATGATGCGGGAGAAGAACGGACGCATGGGCGGGGACTCCGAAAGAAGAAAGGGCGGCCCGGCACTGAAGCCCAGGCCGCCCGGAAGAGAACAGCGGACCTCAGCCCTCGAAGTCCGGGGGCGCGGCCGACACCTCGTCGTCGTCGTCGTCCTCGGGCGGGGCCGGGGGCGCTTCGAAGCGCAAGAGGGCGTGGAGCGGGATGAACAGCTCGTGGCCCGGCTCGCCCAGCAGCACGTCGAAGCGGCCCACGCGCAGCAGCGGCGCTTCCACCGTGATGCCGTTGCGCATCACCAGCTTCACCGTCTGCCCGATGTGCGGCAGGAACGGACGCGGATCCGAATAGGGCCGCTTGTCCGGCTGACGCGCCACCTGCGCAGGCTTCTGGGTGAGCTTCGCGTCGCGGTCCAGGGTCGGCATCAGCCGCTCCCAGTCACCCCTCCGCGCGATGAGCACCACCTGGAGCTTCTCCAGCCGGCCCGTGCGCTCGAAGGTGAAGGCGATGGCCTCCTCCGACAGGAGCGTGTCCAGCAGCGACCGCTCCGCGAGCACCACCGACAGCTCGGTCTTCTGCTCGATGAACGCGCCCAGGAAGTCCGCCACCAGCGCGTTGTCCACCTGGCCGCGCGCCTGCTTGATGGCGGCCTTGCGTTGGCTGCGCTCCTTGCGCGCCATGAACTCCGCCACCGTCAGGCCGCTCTGGAGGATGCCGAACGCGTCCCCAAGCGACAGGCCCGCCGTCTGGCCCATCAGCTCGTAGACCTGGTCGAAGCGCTTCGCCTCCTCGGCGTGCAGCTTGCGCCAGATGCGCGCCTTCATCTTCCCTTCCAGCTCCCCCTTGGCGATGCGCGCCGGTACGTGCTCGCGCGTGGCCAGCGCCAGGATCTGCTCCGGCGTGGGCGGCGGACGCGGCGTGGAGGGCCGGGGACCGAAGCGGCCCGGAGGACCGCCCGAGCGGGGAGGCCCGCCCATGCCCGGTGCCCGGGGCGCGGAGGGACGGGCCGCTGCGCCCGGCGCGAAACCTCCGGGCGCGGGCGCGGTGGACGCAGCCGCCGGCCGGGGCGTGGCCGGAGCAGCCGCCGCCGCGACGCCCGGCCCCACCGTGGGACTGGGACGGGGCGTGGGGGCGGGCACGCCCGTGGCCGCCACGGGCG